>JAIERC010000312.1 GCA_019747165.1 Sphingomonas sp.
TCCTCGGCGGATCGGCGGGGAACCTGGTCGAATGGTATGATTGGTATGCCTATTCGGTGCTGACCATCTATTTCGCGGCCTCATTCTTTCCCAAGGGCGACCCGACCGCGCAATTGTTCCGCGCGGCGGCGATTTTTGCCGTCGGCTTCTTGATGCGGCCGATCGGCGCCTATGTGATGGGCGTCTATGCCGATCGGCAGGGGCGCAAGGCTGGCTTGACCTTGTCGGTCGCACTGATGTGCGGCGGGTCGCTAATGATCGCGCTTGCGCCGACCTATGCCCAGGTCGGCTATCTCGCGCCGGGCATTCTCGTCGTCGCACGGATGATTCAGGGCCTCAGCGTCGGCGGTGAATATGGCGCGAGTTCGACCTATCTTTCCGAAATGGCCACCCGCAACAACCGGGGCTTCTGGTCCAGCTTTCAATATGTCACGCTGATTGGCGGGCAATTGGTTGCGCTTGCGGTGCTACTGGTACTGCAAGGGCTGCTGACCGAGGCCGAGCTGAGCAGCTGGGGCTGGCGCATTCCCTTTGCGATCGGTGCGGCGCTTGCGCTCGTCGTTTATCTGCTGCGGCGGCGTCTGGCCGAGACAGCAGCGTTCGATGCGCTCACGGCCGACCGCCCAAGCTCGACGGCCGCACGGCTGTGGCGCGAACATCGCCGCGAATTCCTGATCATCGTCGCGATCAGCGGCGGCACCAGCGGCGCCTTCTACGCCTTCACCACCTATATGCAGAAGTTCCTCGTCATCACCTCGGGCTTCAGCAAGCAAAACGCGACCGAGATCATGACGGCGGCGCTGATTGTCTTCATGCTGATCCAGCCCTTATGGGGCGCGCTGAGCGACCGCATCGGTCGCAAGCCGCTGCTGATGATCGCCGGCTTGGGCGGGATGATTGTCGCGGTGCCGATCTTCTCCGAACTGGCTGTGACGCGCAGCGCGAGCACGGCGTTGATACTGGTACTGGTGCCTTTGGTGCTGATCGCCGCCTATAATTCGATCGCGGCGGTGTTCAAAGCCGAGCTCTTCCCGCCGCACATCCGCTCGCTCGGCGTGTCGCTGCCCTATGCGATCGGCAATGCTGCGCTGGGCGGCACGGCGGAATATGTCGCGTTGTGGTTCAAATCGGAAGGGCTTGAGAGCGGCTTCTACTGGTACATCGCCGGGCTGCTCGCGGTATCGACAGCGGGGTTCCTGATGCTGCCCGAAACCAAGCGGACGAGCCTGATTGTGGAGGATTGAAGGGCGTGGACCGCTTCGTCGTTCTCTCGGGCTGTTCGGGCGGCGGCAAATCGACATTGCTCACCGAACTGGCGCGGCGCGGCTTTGCTGTGGTCGAAGAGCCGGGGCGGCGCATCGTCGAGGCAGAAAGGGCGAGTGGCGGCAACGCGCTGCCATGGATCGACATTGAGGGTTTCCTACGCCGGGCGATCACCATGGCGTTGGCCGATCGTGAGGCAGCGTGCAGCAACCGAGGAATCACCTTCTTCGATCGCGGGCTTGTCGATGCGGCATCCGCGCTGGAAACACTCACCGGCGAGCCCGCCGTCGCGCGCGATTGCCACGATCATCGCTACGCGCCGCGCGTATTCCTAACCCCGCCCTGGCCCGAAATTTATGTGACCGACGCTGCCCGCCAGCACGATCTGGCGGCGGCGATCATCGAATATGATCGGCTCATCGCACTTTATCCAGCGCTCGGTTATGAAACCTTCGTGCTACCCAAGGTCCCGGTTGTCGAGCGCGCGGATATTGTGCTCGCATTGCTCGCCCCTTGCTCGACCTCATGATGCTGGCCGAGACCAAGGATGTGAGCTTGATTGTGGAGGACTAAAACAGGCTGAAGCGTCAGGGCTCGCCCGCCTCCGCGAACAAGCGATCCACCGATCCACCGTTGCGTTTCAGCACGGCCTCGACCCGCTTGCGGCCATCATAATAGACGAGCGCCCGGCCCGTTTCACCCTTTGCCTTCATCGCGGCGGCTTCACCGTCGGAAAGGGTTCCCCCACCGGCGACCAGATCGCAATATCCTTCGCGCAGCCAAACGGGGTAGCGCCAATCGGCAAGCGGCCCGAAATGCGCGCGGATCAAGCCGTGGGTGCGTTCATGCGCGATCACGCCCGACAGGCTGCGTCGCCCGGAAATATTAGCTACCGCCACGCTGTCGTTGGCGATGTCACTGCGATTGAAAATGATGGTCTCAATGAAAGGCCGGCTAATCGCGATCGTGGTTTGCGATCCCGGCGCCAATAATCGCCAGCGCCAGCCGCCGTCGGTCAGGAAAATACGGTGGCCATAGCCCGGCCCGGCAATCGGGCTGGCTTGAATCAGCCGATCCGAGCGGGCCAAGATATTGCGCGCTGCAACCTCAGGGATAGGTGTATCAGAATAAAGCTGGGTGTCGCCGACTTGGAGGTGATGGGGAAAGGCTAGGGCTTCGGGCACGACCGTACAGAAAACCCAGGCCACACAAACAAATGTCACCGCCATCGACAGCCATTTACGCATTGCTCCGCTCCCTCCCGCTAGGCTGGACTATCCACTATCCCTTTTTCGGCTTCCTAAACCGGAACACAAACCGGTCAGTCTTACCGCGCACGCTGGGGTCGAACACCAGCTTGCTGTGATCGTCCGCTGGCACCTTCAACACATCACTCTCCGCCTCCAGCACGAAGCCGGCCTTGACGAAATCGGCCTTGACCACCGCCGGATCGATCCGGTGCAGCTTTTCAACCGTCGCACGGGTATCGCCCGGCAGCGCGGCATGATCGATCACCGCCACAATGCCACCCGGCTTGGTCGCCTTGAACAGCGTCGCGACAAAGGCGTCTGGGTCGGTGCGCGGCACCTTATACTGCGCACTTTCCCAATAGAGGTCATGATAGGATAAATGCAGCATGGTGAAGTCCAGGCTGTTCGGCGCTGCCATAAATTGATCGAACGGATAAGCGGTTTGCGTCACATTCGGGTTGCGCGCGATCAGCGACGTCCAGATCGCCTTGCCCTTGTCATCGGTCGGCATGAATTGCGTGGGTTCATAGGCGGTGACATGCCCCTTCGGCCCCACCACACGCGCCATAATCTCGGTATAATAGCCCGCGCCCGCCATGATATCGGCGGCCTTCATGCCGGGTTTCAGCCCTTCAAACGCCAGGACATCGGCGGGCCTGCGCCCTTCATCGAGCGTGATCTGCGCCGCCGGGCGACCGGGTGCGGTGACGGCGGCGGCGATGGGTGACGCTGCGTCCTTCGCGGTCAGTGGCGACGAAAGGGCAAGCGACGACAGGGTCAGGGCGGCGGTGAACAGCAACGCAGTCGATCGCATCAGCATCATCCTTTTGTGTGTTATGCATTTAATACAGTCTGTGGGCCGTTGGGTCAATCACAGCCTATGCCAAATTCGACCCGCGCGACCGCCATCCGCTGTGGTTTAGGGAGCGTTAACACCATCGCGCTACTTGGTGCTTGAACGTCCAACATTGGTCGTGGGACTTGGGGTCCTGGGGATTAGAGTTACGGGAATTGGGGGCAGGTCGGCAATGATCGACGGGAGGATCAGCAAGCGGTTGAGCGACAAGGAAGTCGCGATGC
>JAIERC010000057.1 GCA_019747165.1 Sphingomonas sp.
GCTTTTGGGTGGTTGAACGTCGTTCGGACGGCGCCATGCTTGGCTTTTGTGGCTTGAAGCGCGGGGATGCGCATAACCCGATCGCGGGTGAGATAGAGGCTGGTTGGATCATTGACCGGCCCCATTGGCGGCAGGGCTATGCGCTGGAAGCGATGATCGCGGCACTCGATTGGGGCTGGGCACATTTCGATGCGCCGCGCATCGTCGCGATCACCTCGGCGATCAATATCAAGAGCCAGCGGATGATGGAGCGGCTGGGGATGCACCGGCTGGCGGATGCCGATTATGATCATCCCCTGATTCCGGTCGGTGATCCGCTTCGGCCGATGGTCACTTATGCGATTGATCGGCCATGATTGAAACAGAGCGGCTGATCGTGCGCCCCTGGCGTGACGACGACCGAACAGCTTATGCGGCGATGGGTCAGGACCCAGCGTTGATGCGCTACCTTGGGCCGCTGGAAGCGCGCGCGCAGACCGATGCCGCGATTGATCGGATGATGGCGATCGAGGCCGCGAATGGCTATTGCTTCTGGGCAGTCGAGCGGCGCATCGATGCAGCGTTTTTGGGGTTTTGCGGGCTACTGCCGGGCAAAGAGCCGCTCGTCGGGCTTATCGAGATCGGCTGGCGGTTGGGCAGCGGCTATTGGCGGCAGGGCTATGCGCTGGAGGCGGCGCAGGCGTGTCTCGATTGGGGCTGGGCCAACCTGCCCGATCCGTCAATCCATGCCATCACGGTGGCCGCCAATAAAGCAAGTTGGGGGCTGATGGAGCGGCTTGGGATGCAGCGGCTGCATGATCAGGATTTCGATCACCCAGGCGTACCCGATGGCAGCCCGCTCAAACGCCATATCCTCTATCGCCTTGATCGACCAACCGATCGACCCTTTGTTAACCATATTACCTGAATAGCTGGTCGCGCCTACAGGGGCGATCGGAGCGGGCATAATGTACGAAGCAAAAATTGTCGCGGCGGACGCACAGCGGGGCACACCTCCGGCACTATTTTTCATCGCGATTCTGACGAGCTCATTCCTGCTGTTTCTCGTCCAGCCGATGGTCGCGCGGATGGCGCTGCCGCGTCTGGGCGGTGCGCCAGCGGTCTGGAACTCGGCGATGCTCGTTTACCAGGCGCTGCTGTTGGGCGGCTATGGCTATGCCCATGCGCTGGGCCGGCTGGCACCGCGGGGACAGGCCCTCGTGCACATGGGTGTGCTGCTGGTCGCCGCCCTGTGGTTGCCGATCGGGCTAATGGCAATGGATTTGCCCGCCGATGCCCAGCCTGCCTTGTGGGTGCCATGGCTGCTCGGCCTGTCGATTGGCCCGCTGTTCTTTGCGGTGTCGGCGCAGGCACCCTTGCTGCAACGCTGGTTTAGCGCGGCGCATCCGGGGCGCGACCCCTATGCGCTCTACGCCGCCTCCAATCTCGGCAGCTTTGGCGGGCTGATTGCCTATCCCTTGCTAGTTGAACCGGCGCTGGTGCTGAAAATGCAGAGTGGGTTGTGGACGGCCGGCTATGTGCTCGTCATTCTGCTGGTGGCGGGCTGTGCGCTTGCTTTGCCGCGCGGGTCTGCGACCACCACAATGGCGACCGCGTCCCCCGCGCCTGATCGTCGAACCATTGGCCATTGGGTGCTGCTCGCCTTTGTCCCTTCGGGCATGATGCTGGCGACGACAACTTATATCACCACCGATATTGTCGCGATGCCGCTGCTGTGGGTGATCCCGCTCGGGCTCTATCTCCTCAGCTTCTCGATCGCCTTTGCCGAGAACCGTTTTCTGGCCGATCTCATCACCCGGTTCGCGCCCCTCCAGATCCTGCTGTTCGGCGGCGTCATGGTTGGCGGCTTCCAGGGTATGCCCTATTTCAACGCCGGGGTGGCGCTGACCTTGCTGTTCACCATTTCGGTCGCGCTGCACACAACGATGTATCGTAAGCGCCCAGCGCCGGATCGGCTGACGGGTTTTTACCTGATGATGTCGCTGGGCGGTGTGCTTGGCGGTGTCTTTGCCGCGCTGGTGGCACCGGTGGTGTTCGACTGGACATGGGAATATCCGCTGCTGATCCTGGCAGCGGGCATGCTCGCGCCGCAAGCCCTGTTCATTGCGCCACTTGCCCGGCTTTGGCAGGGCAATGCGCAGCAGCAGCGGATTTTGACGCTGGCAGTAGCGCTGGTGATCGCGTTGCTGATCGTTTTCGCGACCCGCGACGTGATGGCATTTCAGGCGGGGCAGGGGCGCAGCGCGGTGTTCGCCGTGATTGTCGCCCTCGGTCTGTTCGCGCTTGGTCGCCACTTGCCCTTTGCGATCGTGCTGGCAGGGGCGCTGGTGATCTTTGGCGGCTTCCAGGCCGCGATGATCAGCTGGCAGGGCGACGCGCGCACGCGCAGCTATTTCGGCATCTATACCATCAACGGCAATGCCAAGGTCCGCCAGCTATCGCACGGCACGACGGTGCACGGGATGCAATTGATCGGATCGCCGGCGCGTGAACGGACGCCGACTACCTATTATATTCCGGGCTCAGGCATTGGCCGGGCGATGCGCGCTGCGGATAGCCTGTTCGGGCCCCATGCACGGATCGGCGTTGTCGGCCTGGGGGCGGGAACATTGGCCTGTTACGCCCATGCCGGGCAGGCGTGGCGCTTCTATGAGATTGACCCGGCCATTGTCCGCATCGCGCGCGACACAGGCCAGTTCAGCTTCCTGCGGCGCTGCCTGCCGGGGGCGGAGATTGCGATTGGTGATGCGCGGATCAATCTGGCAACAGCGACGCCGCACGCGCTCGATCTGCTCGCACTTGATGCCTTTTCGTCGGATTCGGTGCCCATGCATTTGATGACACGGGAGGCGTTTGCCAGCTATGACCGCGCGCTCGCGCCGGGCGGCTTGCTGCTGGTGCATATTTCCAATCGCTTCCTCGATCTGGAGCCGGTCGTCGCTGCTGCCGCCGATGCTGGCCAATGGCGGGCGGTGAAGCTGACCTACCTGCCCGGCGCGAAATTGCAGGAGGGAGAGACAGTGTCGGCCTGGGTCGCCTTGTCGCGAAGCCCCGCTTCGATTGATCGGTTGAAGGCGTTGGGCGGACCATGGCAACCGCTTAACCGTCGGCCCGGCTTTACGGCGTGGACCGATGATTATTCGACAATCCTGCCGTTGCTCAAATAGTTTATAGCTGGGGCAATTGGCTTTGAAGCGCAGTGATTGAGGCGGCCTGGCGTTCGGCCTGGGCGCTACCTGCTTCAATTGCCGAGATAAGCTTTGGATAGGGTGGCAACCCCGCCTGCGCGCGGTCAATCGCCAGACGATCAATATCTGCCAACGCCGCCAATGTTGCCCCTCGCGCGCCGTCTAACCCCGACAATGCCGCTTGAGCGTTCAGCCAGGCGTCGCTGCCGATCGCGGCACCGCGCGCTGCTTTGGTCAATGGGTCTGCCCGCGTGCGGGCAGCGGCAAAGGTCGCGCTGCTTTCGGTAAGTGCGGCCTGCAGTTCGGCAATTTTCGTATCAAGCGCTGCGTCCGGCGCGGCATCAGCAACCGTGCGCACCGGCTCCGCATCGTCCCGCAGCTCGATCGCGCGCGGGAGCAGCGATGGATAACGGGCGGTGGGCGATGCACAGCCCGAAAGGGCG
>JAIERC010000334.1 GCA_019747165.1 Sphingomonas sp.
TATCGAGCGGGAAACGCTCGGCATTGGATAAAGCCCGGCCGCTTTCATCCGTGATGGCCGCAGGCAGGATCAGCTTGGCGGTGGTTGCAAAAGGCAGCGGGGTTGCAAAGCTGATATCGCTGATGGTCGCGCTCTTTTTTGCTTCACTATCAAATGAGGGGGCAAGCGAGCGGCCATCCGCGGTCTGGATGCGGATCTGCTCGGCGAGCGACTTGGCGATTGGCGCGGAAAAGCGAACCCATGCCTTTTCCACAGGGCTGCACCCGGCCTGCGGATTGACCCGGCCGCATTCGAAGCGCGCAGCAAAGGGCTTGCGAACGGTGTAATCAAAGCGCTGATCGGCCCCGGCGAGCTTGCCCCCTGCCCCGGCAATCTTGCCCGACCAGATGATCGCCATGTCCCGTCCAGGTGGCAGCGGCCGACGACATTTCAGCGCGGTAATCCCCGCCGTCATCGCCTGGCGATCCGCTTGGGCCGCCGGAATGGCGGCGGGCAGGCCCGCATTTTCAAGAAAACTGCTAACCTCATACCGATCGGTGCCAAGATCAGCGAGCAGCTTGGGGGCGACATCGGCACCGAGCACGTCGACGGGGATTTTCTCGCCAATCCCGTCAACCGCGCAATAGGCATTGGCGGCGACAGAAGCCGGGGTGGCCGGCATATTGGCGGCGATCAGGAACACCTGATCCTCTTCAATCTCGCCGCCATATTGGCCAGGCAGGATCGCGCGGGCGACCGGGCCGCCGGCATCAACCTTGAAGCTGCGCTGACCGCCAACGGCATAGCCCGACACTGTTTTCAGGCCATCGACCAAATTGAAGCTGCACGCGGTGCCGCCGGGGAGCGGTGTTTTGAATTCATGGACAAAGGTTTGTTGATCGACCCAGCGGCCTTCGCCGGCAACGGAACAATCGACCTTGAACGGAGACGCGGCGCGCGGGTCACCCAGCGCGACAATTGGTTGGCTGAAGCGGACGGTGAAGCGCTCGATTGCACCATTGCCGATGCCGGGCGTGGCAACAATCACCTGCGGCGTGTTGTCGCCAGAAGCGCTGATAGGGGCGACCACCAGGGCCAGAAACGCCAGACGGGTTACCAGCTTCATCGTCGCATCCCCGCTCAAATAAGTCCGCAAACTACTGGTCGGCGGGGTGCCGGTCCAGTAATGAATCGCGTCTTAATGCAATGGCTTGCGTAGAAAGAGCGAGTAGGGAACAACAGGCAAGGAGCGAATCGAGGGGGAATCATACTTGGTCGGCTGGGAAGCGGGTGTCGCACTGGTCGATATTGTCGTGCGCGAAGCGATGCTGTTTGCGGCAGTCGGCTTCGTTTTGGGCGGGGTTGACGACCTGGCTATTGATTTGTTGTTTCTAGGGCGGGGCGGTTGGCGGCAGCTGATCCGATCGCGCCGGGCGGCACCCAGCCTGGCGGATTTCGCTGCCCCTGAGCCACAGGGGCGACTCGCGATTTTCGTGCCCGTCTGGGATGAAGCGGCGGTGATCGGGGCGATGCTCACCAGTGCGCTCGCCCGGCTCGATCATCCTGATTATCATATTTATGTCGGCACCTATCCCAATGATTCTGCGACCATTGTCGCTGTTGCCGGGGTCGCGGCGCGTGATGATCGGGTGCGGCTGGTGATCGGTAGCACGCCCGGCCCGACGACCAAGGCGGCCAATCTCAATAGCTTGTGGCACGCATTGCTTCGGTATGAGGAGAGCGATGGTATCCGGGCCCGCGCGATTGTCCTGCATGATGCAGAGGATATGGTTCACCCCCAGGAGCTCAGAGTCTTTGATCGGTTGATCGGTCGCCACCTTGCGGTCCAGTTGCCGGTGCGGCCCTTGGTCCAGCCGGGCTCACGGTTGGTATCGGGCCATTATTGCGATGAATTTGCTGAGGCGCATGGCAAGCAGCTGATCGTGCGGCAGGCGCTGGGCGTCGGCATGCCGCTGGCCGGGGTTGGCTGCGCGATTGCGCGGACGGCGCTGGTTCAATTGGCGGCGGCGCGCGGCGGCGATCCGTTTGATGCGGATAGCCTAACCGAGGATTATGAACTTGGCCTGCACCTTTCGGCGCTTGGCGGCCAGATCAGCTTTGCGCGCATTCGCGAACATCACGGCGGGCCAATGGTCGCCGTTCGTGCCTATTTTCCGGCCAAAATTGACGATGCCGTGCGCCAAAAAGCGCGCTGGATGATTGGCATTGCGCTGGCCGGATGGGATCGCATTGGCTGGGGTCGGCGGCTTGATCTTGGTGATCATTGGATGCGGATGCGTGACCGCCGCCAGCCGATTGCCGTGCTTGTCTTGGCCGCCGCCTATCTGGCGCTGGTGGCCACACCCCTGGGCTGGTTGGGTCATTGGCTGGTTGCGACACCTTCCGCACCCAGCGCGATTCCGCCAATAATCCTGCTCGCTTGCAGCCTATTGCTTGCATGGCGACTGGTGATGCGCGCGGTCTTTACCGGGCTCGCTTATGGCATTCGCGAAGCACTTTGGTCGATTCCGCGTGCTTTGGTCGGCAATGTCATCGCCCTCCTCGCTGCCCGCCGGGCGATTCTGCGCTATGTCGCCATGCTGCGCGGCGCAGAGTTGCGCTGGGACAAAACGACCCACGCCTTTCCGAATCCCGAACACTATGCGGCGGCGTGACGGGTCGCGGCAGCCCATTGCGCTTTCTGGCGCTGGTGCTGGGAATCTGGGCGGCGGCACGTATTGCGATGGTTTGGCCAGCCCATGTGATCCCGCGCCCTAAGCCACTGATACGCAATGATGTTGTCGGTCCTGTCGATCCTGCCCCCCGCCCGATCCTTCGGTCCTTGCCCGTTTCGAAAAAGGGCCGCACTGCACCGTTTGCGCCCCAATGGCTGCGCGCTGAACGTCACCGGTCGCAACCGACACGGACGGCACTGATCGAACCGCTGCCTGCCGCAGCAACACTTCCATCGATCGCCCGACGTGATCCGCTTGAAAGCAATGGGCTGTCGATGCTTCTGCAATTGCAGGCGACGACTGCACCCGCTCCCATCCGTCCGGATTCCCGACGGGGCAGTTTGCCCGATACGCCCCCGTCGGGACGCTGGTCAGGCAGCTTCTGGCTGATTGCGCGTGATGGGCGGGGGATCGGTGCCAGCCTTGCTGGCAGTCAGATTGGCGGCAGCCAGACCGGCGTTCGCCTGGCCTATGCGCTTGGCGATACCCGCCGGGTGGCGATGGTTGCCCGGGTTGCTTCGCCGCTTTCCGGCCCCGGTCAGGAGGCGGCGATCGGGCTGGAGTGGCGACCGACGCATTTGCCGGTTCGGTTGGTGGCAGAGCAGCGCATCGGGATTAATGGGGTGCGTGGTGGCCCGGCGATTGGGATTGTCGGGGGTGCCGGGCCAGTGGCGATTGCGGCTGGCTTGGTCGCGGAGGGCTATGGGCAGGCGGGGATCATCGGGCGCGATGGCGGCATTGCCTATGCCGATGGAAATATACGCATTGGCCGCGAGATCGCGGTGATCGGCCAAAGCCGGCTTGATCTGGCGCTGGGCAGCTGGGGCGCCGTCCAGCCGGGTGCGGCGCGGCTCGACATCGGCCCCTCTCTCGCCGCGCGGTTGCCGCTGGGGCGTAAGCACGTGCGGCTAACGGTTGACTG
>JAIERC010000470.1 GCA_019747165.1 Sphingomonas sp.
AAGAGCTGGAAGAAGTGCCCGATGGCGTGCCGGTGGTGTTTTCCGCGCATGGCGTGCCCAAATCGGTGCCGGTCGAAGCACAGACACGTGGCCTGGCCTATCTCGACGCCACCTGCCCGCTGGTGTCCAAGGTCCATCGTCAGGCCGAACGACTGGTCGAAGCCGGTCGGCACATTATCTTTGTCGGCCATGCGGGCCATCCCGAAGTGATCGGTACCTTTGGCCAGGTGCCGCCAGGCGCGATGACGCTGATCGAAACCGCCGAGGATGCCGCTAGTTTCGTGCCGGTTGATCCCGGCAATCTGGCCTTTTTGACGCAGACGACGCTGTCGGTGGACGACACCGCCGATATCGTCGCCAAGCTGGTCGAACGCTTCCCCGGTATCAAGGCGCCGCGCGGTGAGGATATCTGCTATGCCACGTCAAATCGTCAGGCAGCGGTGAAGGCCATTGCCGAGCAATGCGACGCGATGCTGGTGATCGGCGCGACCAATTCGTCAAACTCGCTGCGCCTGGTCGAAGTCGCCGAGCGCCACGGCATCCCTGCCCAGCTGATCCCCCGCGCTGCCGATCTCGATTTCGCCTGGCTGGAAGGCGTAAAGACGCTGGGCATCACCGCCGGTGCGTCGGCCCCTGAAGTGCTAGTGCGCGAGCTCGTCACGCGGCTGTCCGAAGTTTATACCATCACCGAGCGCGAGGAAGAAACCACGCGCGAGACGATCTCGTTCAAGCTGCCCCGCGGCCTCGAAGTGCCTGCCTGAGCGGTGGCCGTTTACACCCACGTCTCGGCAGAGGCGCTGGCCGAATTTCTGAAGCGTTTCGATCTCGGCGAATTGGTCTCCGCCAAGGGAATCGCCGAAGGTGTCGAGAACAGCAACTATATGGTCGATACGACCAGCGGACGCTTCTTCCTGACGCTCTATGAAAAGCGCGTCCAGGAAAGCGACCTGCCTTATTTCTTCACGATGCTCGGGCATCTCGCTGTGCGCGGGTGCCATGTGCCGCGCGCCCTGCCCGACCGGACCGGCCGAACGATCCACGACCTCGCCGGCCGCCCGGCCGCGCTGATCGAATTTCTGCCCGGCGTATCGGTCTCGCATCCCAATCAAGCACAGGCGCGCGCCGTAGGTGCTGCGCTTGGCCAGATGCACCAGGCGCTCGCCGATTTCAGGCTGGAGCGCAGTAACACCCAGGGGCCGGACGAATGGCCCGCGCTGCTGGCCCGATGCGGACGTGATCTCGATACAATCCTGCCCGGCCTGTACGACACAGTCGACGGCGCGCTTAGCGACGCGCTCACGCGCTGGCCCGCCGATTTGCCGCGTGCGACGATCCATGGCGACCTCTTCCCCGACAATGTGCTGATGCTGGGCGACAAGGTGACCGGGCTGATCGACTTTTATTTCGCCTGCACCGAAATCCGCGCCTGGGACCTTGCGGTTACGCATAGCGCCTGGGCATTTGATGCTGGCGGCGCGCCCGCTGCGCCGGGGATCGGCGCGGCGTTGGTTGAGGGGTATGGCACCGCCTTTCCGCTCAGCATGGCGGAACGTGTCGCGCTGCCAGTGCTTGCCCAGGGCGCCTGTATTCGCTTCCTGCTGACCCGCGCCTGGGACTGGCTCAACACACCACCCGGCGCACTGGTGACGCGAAAGGATCCGCTTGCCTATCTGCGCCGGCTCGACTTTTACCGTGCGCATGGCGAGATGCTGTTTCAATGAGTGATCTGGGTAAAGAATTCCCCAAGGTTGAAATATTCACCGATGGCGCGTGCAAGGGCAATCCTGGCCCCGGCGGCTGGGGCGCGGTGCTGCGGATGGGCGACAAGGAGCGCGAAATATCGGGCGGCGAGCCGCTCACCACCAACAATCGCATGGAAATGATGGCGGTCGTTGAATCCTTGAATGCGTTGAAACGCCCATGTGCTGTGACACTTTATACCGACAGCCGCTATGTGATGGATGGTCTGACCAAATGGATCAAAGGCTGGCAACGCAATGGCTGGAAAACCGCCGACAAGAAGCCGGTCAAGAACGCTGATATCTGGCAGGCATTGCTCGACGCTGCCAAGCCTCACCGGATCACCTGGCAATGGGTGAAGGGCCATGCCGGCCATCCCGAGAATGAGCGCGCCGATGCCCTGGCCAGCGCCGCGGCCATGGCGGCCGGAACGGCGGCGCGCGCGCGTTCAGCCTGATCGAACGCCTAACGGCTATAACTGCAGCTTGAGCAGATCATAATGGCGGTTGAGCGCCACGAACCGGGCATGGGCCGCTTGCTGTGATGTCGCATCCGGTTCTGCCTGATCGGGATGCAGCTTCCGCGCCAGCGCCCAGAAACGCTGACGCAGCGTGCCGCGATCAAGCCGCGATGTGCGATCCAGTCCGAAAAACGCAAACGCTTTGTCAAGCTCGGTCAGCGGCTGCTTCCGCGGGATTTGACCACTATCCGGACCGACCCTAACGCTGCGGCGATTGATCCGCGCGGTCAATTGTTCGAGCCGGGCATTGGCGCTTTCCAGTCGCCGGATCGTCATATCGACATCGTGCGGGCGCAAGCGGCGATCACGACGGAGAAGTTTTTCCAGCGATTCAGCGCGCGCCAGCGCAGACGATCTGATCCATACCTCAGTCGCGCCCCAATGCGGCGGCCAGCGCATCGCCAGGGAATAGTGCAGCGCCCAGGTGGCCTGCATCGCTGCGTCAAAAGCCATCATCTGACGGCTGAGCCGGTCACCGATCCGTTCGGCCAGCGCGACATCGGTCGCGCGGATGGCGAGTGGATTGGCAAGCCCGGCTTCCACTTCCTCCAGAAACGCATCGAGCACGGCGATCCGGTCGGATTTCGGCCACCGCCGGCCCAGCCGCGCGATGCGTTCAAACGTGTCCGCAGCGCCAGCGGCTTCGCGCACCGCCCTATAGTCGCCGGAGCAAAGCCGTGCCTCCAGCGCTGCCGCTACTTTGGGCGTTACGCGATCAAAGATCCTGTCGATCCCGAACAACAATTCGAGCACTTCATTGGCCCGGTCGATTTCCGCTTCATCGCCCGCCTGCACCCGCGCCGGGTCGATGCCGATGGCGCGCAAGAAATCTTCAGCACCCCGGCGCGGATCATCGGCTGAATCGACAAAGCGCCATAGCTGGGTTGGAAAGGGTGCCAGCCCGATAGTGTCAAAAATGCGGGCAACGTCGGCGCGTTTCTGATTATGCCAGGGATCAAAACTGGCCAGGTCCAGCGGGCTTTCAATGGCCATCCGCCCACCCCGCTCAGCGCCTTCCGCGCCAAAAATACTGTGTGTTTGACGGGTTAGCCGCAAGCGCAGCGGCATGCGCGGGCGCAAGCGTCGGCCGATCCGCGTTGCGCCCCAACGCAGCCCGCCACCAATCCGGCCGAGATGAGATCGCCCTGCCATTGCGCAAAAGCTAATCCACTTCCATCCCCAATGCCAACTGTGGCTTGATCCGCACGCCGCAACGCGCAACCATATCGGGACCGTTCAGCAAGAGGAGTCGAATCGATGACCTACACGCTTTACAAGGATAAAGCCGGTGAGTGGCGCTGGCGGCTGAAGCACCAGAATGGCAACATCCTCGCAACGTCGAGCGAGGGCTATTCGGCGAAGGCCGGTGCGCTGAAATGCATCGAAAATGTGAAGGGTTCTGCCGACG
>JAIERC010000363.1 GCA_019747165.1 Sphingomonas sp.
TGAATCGGCTGCGGGCGTTGGAGGCAGCGCGGGGCCCGGCTGTTCGCGCGGTTGAGGCAAAAGATGCCGAGCTGGCACGGATCGGCGCGGCTGTCGGCGAAGCGCGGCGCGCGGCAAGCGATGCGCGGCGTTTGCTTGAGGCGGCTGAGGCGAGCCGGCGCGAGGCGCTGCGCACTGAAGACCGCGCCGCCTCAGCGCTTGAACGGATCGATGCGCAGCGCGCCGATCTGGATGGGCGCGGGCGTCGCATTGCTGCCGAACAGGAAGAAGCCGCTGGGGAGGTGGCACGCGCCGAGGCACAGATTGCCGGCCTGCCCGATGGCAGCGCGGCGCGCGATCGGGTTGCGCTGCTCCAGCGTGAGGCCGAAGCCCGGCGCACCGCAGTGGCGCAAGCGCGCAGCGATCGCGCCGCGCTCGATCGTGACCTGGCGGCAGATCGCGAGCGCATCGCGGTTGGCCAGGCCGATGCCAAGAGTTGGCGCGCGCGCGCGGGCGAAGCGGCGCGGCGAATTGCCGATATGGCCAAGCGCGAGGAACAACTGAGCGAGGAAGCGGCGATCCTGGCCGTGCGCCCGGCGATTCTTGATCGCCAGATTGGCGAAGGGGCGGCCATGCATGAAGCGGCCCGTGCTGATGCCGAGGCAGCGCTTGCCGCCGAGCAGGCGGGTGAGGCAGTGCTCCGCGAAACCGAAGCAGTGGCGCGCCAGGCCGCCGAGGCGCTGTCGCAAGCCCGCGAGACGCGGGCCGGTGCCGCCGCACGTGCGGAAAATCAGGAATTGCGCCGCGTTGAAATGGGGCGGCTATCGGGGGAACGTTTCGAATGTCCGCCGCCCGTGCTGCCCGAGCGGGTTGGCTTTAGGGCCGATGAGATCCGCACCCCTGCCGATGAATCGGCGCGGCATGAGCGGTTGTCGATCGAGCGCGAACGGATCGGCCCGGTCAATCTTGTCGCCGATACCGAACTTGCCGAACTTGAAGCGGCAAGCGCCAGCAATGCCGCTGAGCGTGACGAGCTGGGGCAGGCCGTCAACCGATTGCGCGGCTCGATCGGTACGCTCAATCGCGAAGGGCGGCAGCGGCTGCTGGCGGCATTTGAAGCGGTAGACGGGCATTTCCGGCGGTTATTCACGACGCTGTTCAATGGCGGTCAGGCGCATCTCGAAATGGTCGATTCGGACGATCCGCTCGAAGCCGGACTGGAGATCATGGCCCAGCCCCCCGGCAAGAAGCTCCAGTCGCTCACCTTGCTCTCTGGCGGCGAACAGGCGCTGACGGCGGTCGCGCTGATCTTTGGCCTGTTTCTTACCAATCCCGCGCCGATCTGCGTGCTCGACGAAGTCGATGCCCCGCTCGATGACGCCAATATCGAGCGCTTCTGCGACCTTCTTGACCGCATGACCCAGGAAACGCGTACCCGCTACCTGATCGTCACCCATAATGCCGTGACGATGAGCCGGATGCACCGCCTGTTCGGGGTGACAATGATCGAACAGGGGGTGAGCCGACTGGTATCGGTTGATCTGGGCGGGGCGACGTCGCTGCTGGCCGCTTAAGCAGCGCCGCCTTTATTCGCTGATTTTTACCGCAGGCCCTTGCGCATCTGCCGCTATCTCCGCCGGCGTAAAGGGCAAGCGGACCCAGCGCTTGGCCGAATAGAGCAAGGTCTGGTCGCCGAAATGCGGGGAGGCGGGGTTGGTCGATTGCGAATAGCTCAGCACCGCGTCCGCCTGTGGCCCCGTGTCGCCAAAGGTCACAACCTGGATATAGCTTGACCCATGAACTGGCGTGACGCCGGTCGGGACGGGCGTGGCAATCTGGACGTTCAGGATACCCAGCTGCCCGTCGCCGCCATGGATGGCGATGCGTTGATCGCCGCGTTGCGCGAACTGGACATCGCCCCAGCGCGCGTCGAGCGCGATGTTTTCCTTGGCGAGCTGGTCGGCGGCGGCCTTCAGCGTCGCGATCAGCTTGTCGCCGGTCGCGCCGTCGGTGACCAGGTCGCGCGGCGTGTGGACCGGGTCGGCGGGGTCGAACTTGGTTGCCCAGATGCCGGGGATCGTCTGCGCCTTGATCCAGAATTGATGGAACAGATACGCCCCCCGGCTCTCGAGGTTCACGCGCCGGTCCCAGCCTTTCAATGCGGCGCAGGCGGCAGCGACATCGGCCTTGTCGGCGCACAGGGCGAGCAATTTATCGACGACCAATTCGCCGGCCAGGCTCTTATTGGCGAAGATCATCGTTTCGGCGATCGCTTGATCGACCTTATTGCCGGGCAAGCCATCGCTGCTGGTCAGTCGGCGGTCAATCTCGACCAGGCCCGATCGAGTCCGCAGCGTGCGCGTCGTGCCCCATGGCCCCAGAATTGGGGAGAGTTCGCGGTAAGGCGCACTGGCGTTGCTCAGCCAGTAATTGTCATTGCTGTTCGCGACATAGTCGCGGCGTTCATAAATCGCCTGTTCGCTGGCGGGCAGCAGATAGGGCGCGGCGGTGCCGGGGGTGTTGGCCCAGTCGCACGATGATTTGCTGCCATCAAGCAGGGTGACACGGGCGGCAACGAGCGGCGACAGGCTGGTCGCGCAGGCCTTGGCCTTTTCGGTCGAGACGTTTGGCACGGCGGTGACATCGGCGTGGAGGACATCGCCATAGCGATCGGCAGCGATGGTGTTGACCCAGGGGATGCCAAGCGTTGTCGATACCGCTGCCTTGATATCGGCAACATTCTTCGCCTTGCCAATTGCTTCCCAGGTGCCCAGCCCGCGCTGGTTTCCGGCATTGGCGTCGCGCATCGCAAACGCCTTGGTCTTGCTCCACACGAGCAACTGCGCAGGGGCAGCGACCATCGGGCCAAAGCGCGTCGAATAGAGCGTGCGCTCGACTGGGGCGGCGCCATCGGGCATCGGCACGCTGACCGTGCGGGTCATCATTTTTTCCGATTTGCCGTCGATCAGATAGCTGGTGGGATCAGCGGGATCGATCGCCAGCTCAAACAGCGTGAAGTGGCGCGCCGCGGTGACGGTGTGGGTCCAGGCAATGTCTTTGTTGAAGCCCAAAGTGACCAGCGGCGTTCCTGCCAAGCCGACCCCCATCGCATCATAGACGCCGGGAATTGTCACATGCATTTCCCAGAAACGCGAGGGACCATTCCAGGGGAAGTGCGGATTGCCGACCAGCACGCCGCGCCCGTTGGTGGTCACATCAGCACCAAAGGCCCAGCCATTGCTGCCAATGCCGATCTTGTCGGGATCGGGCAGCGAAATGTTGTTCTGCGCAGCCTTGGCCTCGCTCGGCGGGACGGCACCCACGACGGCAGAAGCAAGCGCAAGCGAACTCGCCAACAGCATCTGCTTTTCGGTCAGCCGCAGCATATCGTCGATCGTGATTGGGTGAACCCAGGCCTTGCCGCGACAATCGGCGGGCACACCGTCGGGGCCGAGTTCGCGCAGCAGCCGGTTATAGCCAGCGACATAGCCGGCCAGGATCGGCGTCGCATCTGGACCCTGCTTCAGCAGGTTCTTGCGCAGCTTGGGCAGGTCAATCGCGCCGCGGAAGAAGATATCCGATGACAGATTGTCGATCGGGCCAAAGCCAAGCACCGCTGTGGCCTTCGGCCCGAAATATTTGGATCGCTCGCCCGCGACGGTCGCGAATTCCTCGGCCAGCATGCACAGAT
>JAIERC010000028.1 GCA_019747165.1 Sphingomonas sp.
TCGCGGTCGTCGTCAGCATCGCCACCCCGCCCGGCGTGACCGATGCCTATTTGAAGGCAGAGTTCGACAAAGCCGTCCCGCGCTATCAGGCGATTCCCGGCCTGATCCGCAAATATTTCACGATCGAGCCCAAGCGCTTTGGCGGCATTTATTACTGGTCAAGCAAGGCAGCGGCGCAGGCCTGGTTCAGCGCGGCATGGACGGCGCGCGCCAAGGCCACCTATGGCAGCGACCCTGTTGTCACTTATTACGACGTGCCGTTGGCGATCGAGGGGACCAAGCCGTGAGGCGCGGCTGTAGTTGCGCGGGGCTCCATTGATGACGGCGCCGCCCGCCGGCTTCGCGCCGCATTTCCGCAAAAGTCCGCTTACCGATCCCTGGGAGCCGCTCTATTCGAAGCGCGAGGGCAAAGTGCTGACCATTGGTGTGCTGGTGGCGGCGCCGCACACCAACGCGCGCGGTCTGGCACATGGCGGTTTGATCGCCGCGCTTGCCGACAACGCCATGGGGTTGGCCTGTGCGCTGGCCGGGCAGGGGGCCGGGGCAGGCGTAGGCGGGATCGTCACGGTAAGCCTCACCTGTGATTTTACCGGCAGCGCCAAGATCGGTGACTGGCTGGAAATCCGCGCGATTCCCGTGCGGGTTGGCCGGACATTGGCGTTTGGTGAGGCGCAAGTGACCACCGGGGATCGCATTGTCGCGCGAGCAAGTGCCGTATTCAGCGTGCAAACCGCGCCATCACCCCCGCCGGTCGGGTAAGGCTTGCATCGCGGCGTTGGGGCGCATAATGCCCCACGCTCGGTCGGGGCGTAGCGCAGCCTGGTAGCGCATCACACTGGGGGTGTGGGGGTCGCAGGTTCGAATCCTGTCGCCCCGACCAATAATCTCAATGACTCAGCGACAGTTTCCTCGCCCGGCGCGGCGCGCGCGGCCTGGGCAGCGTCCGGGGATAGGTAACCGCAATCACAATCCGGGGCTGGCGCGGTCAGGGAGAGTGGGGCTAGGACGTGTTATGCCGTCCGCTGCATCAACCCGCACCTGGCAACCCGACAGCCGCCGCTGGCCGCCCGCGCTGATCGACGCCGCGCTGGCGTTGCATGATAACCGCCTGTCAGACGCTGAGCCGTTGCTCCGTCAGCATCTGAAGGCCGACCCTTTCGATGTTGCCGCGATCCGGATGCTGGCGGAGCTCGCCGGGCGGATCGGGCGCTATAAGGATGCCGAGAATTTGCTGCGCCGCGCGCTTGAACTTGCGCCCGATTTCACGGCGGCGCGCGCCAATCTGGCGATTGTGCTCTATCGGTTGAATAGGCCAGCAGAGGCGATCGCCGAACTCGATCTGGTCACGCATGACGAGCCTGACCATCTTGGCCATGCCAATCTGAAGGCGGCCGCCTTTGGTCGGATTGGCGGCTTTGACGAGGCGATTGCGCTGTATGAGGCGATCCTGGCCAAGGCGCCCGATCAGCCGCGCGTCTGGATGAGCTTTGGTCATATGCTCAAAACCGTTGGTCGCCAGGCGGATGGGATCGCAGCCTATCGTCGCACGATCGCGCTGGCGTCGGCGATGGGCGAAGCGTGGTGGAGCCTTGCCAATCTGAAGACGGTGCGCTTTGATGCGGCCGATATCGAAGCGATGCAGGCAGCGCTGGCGCGTGACGACACCAGCGATGAGGATCGCTTCCACCTCGATTTCGCGCTGGGTAAGGCGCTGGAGGATCGCGGCGAGGCCGCGCTGGCGTTCGATCATTATGCCCGGGGCAATGCGCTTCGGCGGACCAAGATCGTTTACGATGCCGATGAGACGACCGCTTTCGTCGATCAAAGCATCGCGCTGTTCACGCCTGATTTCTTCGCGGCCCGCGCCGGGCAGGGCTGTCCCGCGCCCGATCCGATCTTCATTCTGGGCATGCCGCGCGCCGGATCGACGCTGGTCGAACAGATTTTATCAAGCCACAGCCTGGTCGAGGGCACGTCCGAATTGCCTGATATGCCGACGCTGGCTCGGCGGATCGATGATTATCCGATGGGGGTCGCTGCGCTTTCGGCTGACGCGCTGCACGCAATGGGGGCGGAATATCTTAAGCGCGCCGCCATCCAGCGCCGTAGCGAAAAGCCCTATTTCATCGATAAATTGCCCAATAACTGGGCGCATGCCGGGCTGATCCGGTTGATCCTGCCTAACGCGAAGATCATCGATGCGCGCCGCCATCCGATCGCTTGCTGCTTTTCAAACTTCAAACAGCATTTCGCGCGCGGCCAGGCGTTTAGCTATGCGCTTGACGATATGGGGCGCTATTACCGGGACTATGTCCGGCTGATGACGCATTTTGACGGGGCAATGCCAGCGCCGCCTTATCGCGTCATCTATGAAGCAATGGTCGAGGACACCGAAGCGCAGGTGCGGGCGTTGCTGGCGGCCTGTGGACTGGCATTTGAGCCCGCTTGCCTTGCCTTTCACGAAACTGAGCGCGCGGTGCGGACGGCCAGTTCGGAACAGGTGCGCCAACCGATTTTTCGCGACGGGATCGAAGCCTGGACTGGCTTCGATGCGTGGCTGGATCCCCTCCGCGCCGCGTTGGGCGATGTGATTGACGCCTATCCGGTGGTGCCACCGCGCTGATGCGCCGTTGCAAAACAGCAACATTCGCCCAACAAACAGAAACCAATCCGTCATGAACTTGACGGGAAAGGCCTTGAAGCAGAACATAACGGCATGAAATTTCGTCATTCGGGGGTTACATGAAATTTTCTTCCTCGCGCGCTGTGCTTGCTGCCCTGCTGAGCTCGGTCGCCATGCTTCCAACCGCCGCCATAGCGCAGGCTGCGCCTGCCAGTGAGCCGGCGATCGAAGATGCCGCATCGGACAATGACATCATCGTCACGGCGCAGAAGCGCGAAGAAAATATCCAGAATGTGCCGCTTAGCATTCTGGCGTTGGGCGAGAAAAAGCTCGATCAGCTCAACGTTACCAATTTCCAGAATTTCACCGCCCTGCTCCCATCTGTTTCGTTCCAGAGCTCACAGCCTGGCGTGACCACCGTCTATATCCGCGGCGTCGCGTCGGGCGGCGATGGCAATCATTCTGCGTCGCTCCCGTCGGTTGGCTTTTATCTCGATGAGCAGCCGATCACGACGATCGGCGGCACGCCCGATATCCATATCTATGACGTTGCCCGGATTGAGAGCCTCGCTGGCCCGCAGGGCACGCTGTACGGGGCGTCGTCAGAAGCGGGCACGATCCGCATCATCACCAACAAGCCCGATCACACCGGCTTTTATGGTCGGCTTGATGGTACCGTAAACACCGTCAACAAGGGCGGTGTTGGTGGCTTGATCGAAGGCGTCATCAATGCCCCGCTTAACGAGATCATGGCGCTGCGCGTGACGGGTTTTTACCAGCATGATGCCGGTTACATCGATAACGTCGCCGGAACGCGGAGCTTCCTGCCAAGGCCGGGCGGCATCACCGTCAACAATGCTGCCTTTGTGCAGAGGGATTATAATGCTTCCGACATTTATGGCGGTCGCGCGGCGCTGAAGATCGACCTCGACGAGAATTGGACGGTCACGCCGACGGTGCTGTATCAGGAGCAGCGCAACAACGGCACCTATGGCACCGATCAGTCGGTCGGCGATTTGCAGGTGCAGCATTTCTTTCCGGAAAATCGCCGTGATCGCTTCGTCCAGGCGGCGCTGACGATCCAGGGCA
>JAIERC010000473.1 GCA_019747165.1 Sphingomonas sp.
CCTTGTTGCGGGCATCATGCGCGCGCCGGGCGATGACATATTTGATCAGCTCGCGCGGGGTGATCTTCAGCCGTTTACAGATCGCGGCGGGGATCGCTTCGTCGGGGTGGTGGAGCGGCAGGGTCAGTTCGGTCAGGCGCAGCATGGATTCGGCTGTAGCCGCTGGGGGCGGGGGATGCCATCCGGCGTTCGTTCGATCGCATCCGGCACTGCAGCCATTGGCGCGGCGCCCTACGCTGCGCTGCTGCCGCTAGCCAATAAACGCCTCAATCTCCGCCCAATTGTCGTTGACCATCGCCCGCCCCGCTTTGATCGCGCGCGCAATCTTGGTGGGATTAAATTCCAGCGTGTCAGAAAAATCCTCGGTCGGTTCGATCACCTTGACGGGCACGAAACGATATTTCGCAATCTGGGTATCCAGGGGCAGCAACAGCTTGCTCGCCGCCGCGCCTGATATTCCCGACGCCAGCAGTTCGGCGAGCATGGCTTTGCGCGCGGCGATCAGATCATTGATCAGTCCGGTATTGGCGAGATCATTGCGCGAGACTTCGGCTTGCAGAATATTGACCGAGCGCAGCCCGATTGGGATCAGCCCGCCATATCTCTTGGTGGTGGCGAGCTTGGTGACCGGCGACGCGCGGATAACCAGGATGTTGCTTGGGTTCAAGTCCATCGCCGCGCCCAGCGGGGTGACTTCCTTCACGCCGCCATCGACCCATTGCTGCTTGTCGCTGGTTTCGAGCGGATCGAAAAACACCGGCATCGCGCAGCTAGCATAGACCCAATTGTGGATATCGGGGACGCTCTTGTCGATCGTCCGGAATTCGCCCGATTGCAGGCTGACCACGCCCAACTGTAGATCGACGGCGGAGGCAGCCAGCTTGGCGGGATTAGCAAAATTCTTGAGCAATTTGCGCAGCGGGGCGGTGTCATGCAGCCCCTTTCCGCCGAAAATGATGGTCCCCAACAGCCCTGATCGATCGGTATAGATATCGCTATTGCCCGTGATGCCGGTCCACACCTTGAGCAGCCCGGCGATGTCATCCTGCGCGACGCCAAGCGCCTGGATCGCGCCGGTTGAGGTGCCGACGGCAATGGCGGGCTTTACGCCGTGGGTGGTGATCAGCGCGTCGAGCACGCCGACCTGGAATGCGCCCTTGGCCCCGCCGCCGCTCAATACGATTGCCAATTTCTTCGCCATCACCGGTCCTCCGTTTAGTCGATAAACGACATCGACACTATAGGTGGCGCAAAATGCAAAAGACTAGCTGCTATTTTTATAGCAAAGCGCGATGTTGCTGGAGTTGATTGACCGTTTCTTCATCAAGCCCGATCCTGTGACTCAAGACAAGACGAGATGAACGGCAATATCAACGCTCCCCCTGTCTCACCCTCGGTTGACGCGCGCCAATATCGCATCCAATTTGGCCAATCGCGCTGGATCGCGCACCGCCGGATCAGTCATCAGCGCGAAATCAAGCACCGTATCGATCGGGGAGGGCGTGCGTTTAGAGGGCAGTGACGCGATCAGAGCGCTCACGGTCTTTCGTGCGGTATCGCCATTCTTGTGCATCTGCGCGATCACTTCGGCGACATCGACATGCGCTTCACTTTCGCGCCAGCAATCATAATCGGTCACCATGCCGATCAGCGCATAGGGCAGCTCTGCTTCGCGCGCGAGCTTGGCTTCGGGCATTGCCGTCATGCCGATCACATCGGCGCCCCATTGCCGGTAGAGCAGGCTTTCCGCGCGGCTGGAAAATTGCGGGCCTTCCATCGCGACATAGGTTGCACCTTTGGTGACCTTGCCGCCAGCCGTTACCACGGCGTCAGCCGCCAGCGCGGACAGGCGCGGGCAAACCGGCTCCGCCATCGATACATGGCCGACGAGCCCGGTCGTGAAAAAGCTGGAGGGGCGGGCAACAGTGCGATCGATAAACTGATCGACCACCACGAAACGACCTGGCTCCAGTTCCTCCCGCAAGCTGCCGATCGACGAGATGGCGAGAATGTCAGTGCAGCCGCTGCGCTTCAGGGCATCGATATTGGCGCGGGCATTGAGCTCGCTAGGGGAAATCCGGTGCCCGCGACCGTGACGCGGTAGGAACACCAAGTTCACGTCGCCGATCGACCCGAACAGCAAATCGTCCGACGGCGCGCCAAACGGGCTCTCCACCGTCCGCCATTCGGGGTTCTCCAAGGCGTCAATCGCATACAGGCCGGTCCCGCCGATGATGCCAATCGTCCATTTACCGTTCATCGTCTGCCCTTCATGCGATATCGCGCTGTCATCATCTCAAAGGATTTGCCCTGGTGCGATTCGCGCTTGCCCTATTTGCCCTTGCGGCACCCGTCGCCGCTCATGCCGCCACCCCGATCACGGGGCAATGGCTGACTGTCGGGGAAAAGGCGATTGTGACGATATCGGAATGCGGCAAGGGCGTTTGCGGGCGGGTGACCAAGGTGCTGAAGCCCAATCCCAAAGGCCCAACCACCGATTTCCGCAACCCCGATCCCACCAAGCGCGCGCGTCCGATTGAAGGGCTGCAGATCCTCGCCAATTTCACGGACAGCGGCAATGATTGGCAAGGCCGCATCTATAGCCCCGAAGCGGGCAAGGAATATAAATCCTATGTCACCCGCAGGCCCGATGGGCGGCTTCAAGTGAAAGGGTGTATCGCGTTTTTCTGCCAGACGCAGGTGTGGACGCCGGTGCGGTGAGAAGAGGCAAGAGTCCGTCATTGCGAGCGCAGCGAAGCAATCCAGCGCCGCGCGCGCTGCCCATGTATTGCTTCGCTGCGCTCGCAATGACGATAAGATAGACTCGCCAACAGATAGGCCGCGCTCAGATCACCACCATGTCCGTTCCATAATGATGCCAGGCAAAGATCGCTGCCGCGCCGCGATGCGGGCGCCAGGCTTCGGCAAGGTCGCGGCAGAGTTTCTCGCTCGGGCGCTCATCATGCCCAAGCAAGCGGCCAATTTCGATCTGGACCGCCAGATCACCGGCCGGCCAGATGTCGGTGCGGCCTTCGGCGAACAACAGGTATATTTCGGCTGACCAGCGCCCAATGCCCTTGATCCGGACGAGCGCGGCAATCGCTTCCTCATCGTCGGCGGGCAGGTTTTCCAGGTCGAGCCGTCCGCTGGTCACTTCATCGGCCAGGCTGCGGGCATAGCTCGCCTTTTGGCGCGAAAGTCCGGCCTCACGCAGCGTTTCGTCGCTCGCCCTGGTGATGTTGCCGGGGTCGTCGAGGCTACCGACTAGTCCTTCCAGCTTGTTCCATACGCTGGCCGCCGCCTTGGTGCTGACCTGCTGGCCGAT
Source organism: Sphingomonas sp. (assembly GCA_019747165.1). Taxonomy (GTDB): domain Bacteria; phylum Pseudomonadota; class Alphaproteobacteria; order Sphingomonadales; family Sphingomonadaceae; genus Sphingomonas. The sequence goes on from JAIERC010000473.1 coordinate 3,326, forward strand.
AATTGTCCGCAGCAAGGTGGCATAACCGCGATCCCGAATGCGGGGTGGCGGGTAGCCGACGCGCGCAAGCCCGGCGGCAAAGCTCGGTTCGCGAGCGGCAAGGGCGTCCAGCGCCGCTTTCAGTTGATCAGCGCTCAGGCCCATCGAGTGTTTCCTTGAAATCGCGCGCCCAAGGCGGCAAGGCAGCGCAGAACACGCCGTTTGGAGGATCGAATGCCGCAGCTTACCGTCGTCATGCGCAATGGGGAAGAACGCACCATCGAGGGTGAGGCCGGCCTATCGGTGATGGAAGTGATCCGCGACGCGGGCATTGATGAAATCCTGGCGCTGTGCGGCGGCTGCTGCAGCTGCGCGACCTGCCATGTCCATGTCGACCCGGAATTTGCGG
>JAIERC010000133.1 GCA_019747165.1 Sphingomonas sp.
CAAAGCGCGCAAAGCCAATGGCACCGACCGCAGCGGCAGCAACCACCAGATAGATCACCGTGCACGCGATCATCGACCCAACAATGCCGATCGCCAGATCACGTTCGGGGTTCTTGGCCTCTTCGGCGGCGGTCGAGATCGCGTCAAAGCCGTAAAAGGCGAAAAAGATGATCGCGGCGGCGCCCATCACACCATATTTGGCACCGCCCTCGCCGACCGTGCTGCCATAACCAAATGGCGCGAATGGCTGGAGATTGGCCGGATCGAAATGCGGCAGCGCGACGAAGACGAATAGGGCCAAGGTAACGATCTTCAGCACGACCAGCGCACTATTGACGCGAGCACTTTCCCGCGTGCCCAGCATCAACAATCCGGCCACCACCGCGATGATGAGGATCGCGGGCAAATTGATCACCCCGCCCAGCGCCGGGCCATTGGCGAGCGCCGCGGGCACAATGATGTCGAGCCCCTTCAGAAATCCGACCGCATAACCCGACCAACCAACTGCGACGGTAGAGACGACTAGCGAATATTCCAGGATCAGGCTCCACCCGACCACCCAGGCGAACACCTCACCCAAAACGGCATAGCTATAGGTATAGGCGCTGCCTGAGGCGGGGATCATCGTCGCCATTTCGGCATAGCACAGCGCCGCGCACGCACAGATCGCGCCCGCCACCACAAAGCTCAGCAACACCGCCGGCCCCGCCCGGTCTGCACCGACGCCGATTAGCGTGAGGATGCCGGTGCCGACAATCGCCCCCACCCCCATCGCCACCAGGCTTGGCCAACCGAGCGTGCGTGCCATCCGGTGTTCGACCGGGCGATCATCGCCGTGCAGGATGACTTTTGTTTTGAAGAGACTGGCCACTCAAATCCCCCATGTCGTTCTGTTGTGCCCGCAAATTTCGTCATGCCGGACTTGTTCCGGCACCCACCGTGCCCCAAAGAACAGCAGACGCGTAAGGCACGCTGGACCCCGGAACAAGTCCGGGGTGACGGGTGTGTTCTTTGGAGAGACAAAATGGACACCGCCCTTGATTTCGCGCTCGGCGAAACCGCCGACATGATCCGCGAGACAACCCACCGTTTCGCAACCGACCGGATCGCGCCCCGCGCCGCCGAGATCGATGAGAGCAACAGGTTCGATCGCTCGCTCTGGCCGGAAATGGGTGCGCTCGGGCTGCACGGCATTACCGTTGAGGAGGAATGGGGCGGGCTTGGCCTGGGTTATCTCGAACATTGCATCGCGATGGAAGAGGTCAGCCGCGCCTCTGCGTCAATCGGGCTCAGCTATGGCGCGCACTCGAACCTATGCGTCAACCAGATCCGCCGCTGGGGGAACCCTGAGCAAAAGGCCAAATATCTCCCCAAGCTGATTTCGGGCGAGCATGTCGGGTCGCTGGCCATGTCAGAGGCGGGCGCGGGCTCCGACGTCGTGTCGATGAAGCTGAAGGCCGAGCTCAAGGGCAATGACCGTTATGTGCTGAATGGCACCAAATTCTGGATCACCAATTCGACCGAGGCCGACACACTGGTCGTTTACGCCAAGACCGGGGAGGGATCAGGCGGCATCACCGCCTTTCTGATCGAACGCGGCATGGCTGGTTTCAGCGTTTCCAAAAAGCTCGACAAGATGGGGATGCGTGGGTCGGACACCGCAGAGCTGGTTTTCGAGGACTGCGAAGTGCCGGCGGAGAACATCATGGGCCCGCTCAACGGCGGGGTCGGCGTGCTGATGTCAGGGCTTGATTATGAGCGCGCGGTGCTGGCGGCGGGGCCGCTTGGCATCATGCAGGCCTGCCTCGACGTGGTGCTGCCCTATGTCCGTGAGCGCAAGCAGTTCGGCAAACCGATCGGCTCGTTCCAGCTAATGCAAGCCAAGATCGCCGACATGTATGTCGCGCTCAATTCTGCACGTGCCTATGTCTATGCCGTCGCCCGCGCCTGCGACGCGGGCAAGACGACGCGGTTTGATGCGGCGGGCGCGATTCTGCTCGCCAGCGAAAATGCCGTAAAGGTGTCGCTGGAGGCAATTCAGGCGCTTGGCGGCGCGGGTTATACCAAGGAATGGCCGGTCGAACGCTTCCTGCGCGATGCCAAATTGTACGACATCGGCGCTGGCACCAACGAAATCCGGCGGTTTTTGATTGGGCGGGAGCTGATCGGCGCAGGGTAATGTCCCCCGCGCCGATCAATGTTCATTATTTCTGGTTGCTGAAGCCAAATTCGGACCGTTGATGGTCCACGGCAGCGTTCCATTCAGCGAGCAGCTTTTGGGCCATGCCCTTGCCACCGGCCATGCTATCGACCTCGGCCAGCCAAGCGACCTGTTCCTTGGTCGTCTTGTAATCAAGCGATGCCATACCGCCGGGCAGGGGGAACACATAAGTACGGTCCCACTCGCCGGACGCCATTCGGATGATCACTGGCTTGATGCCGAGCTTTTCGGCGGCCGGGTCGAAATATTTGCTCTCGATCTCGCTTACGCGATCAATCGTGCCCGCCTTGAACTTCACATAGTTGATGGTGACGGCCTTGCCGGCTTCCTTCTCCTGCGCGATCGCTGGCGCGCTCAAACAGATCGCTACGCTCAAAATCAATGCCTTGAACATCAAACACCTCCCTGTAGCGACGCGATGCAATGCTTCCTCGCGTCAACGGGCATTATACGCAGCAGCCCGATCCTTGCCCAGCAAAACCGCCGCCATGTCGCCCTTCAAGCTGAAGGTCAGGAACAGCAAATACGCGCTCAAAAACAGCGCCCCACCAAAGCTGGCGACGGGAGCGAGCACCAGCCCGAGCGGCGAAAAATCGCTCCGCCACGCGGTCCACAGTCCGGACAGGATCAGAAAGCACGAGAAATCGACGTTGAACTGCCCCTGCCAGGTCATCTCGCCGATGGCAGCGACGAAGATCGGCACCAAATTCCAGCCATGAACACTCGTCACCGGCAGCGTGTACCCTGCGATAACGATAAAAATCGCTACTAATATTGCCCTGAAAACGGTCATTGCCCTTCCTTTTTGTAGCAATCGCTACATTTTCCTAAACTGATTACCGGATGACCGCAACCCGCAATTGCGCCGACCGCGTCGTTGGCCACGTCCTCGCACCTGCAACAATTCATGCCGCTTCCCAAGTCTGGGTCCGCCGGTTAGTCAGGTCGGTAAAAGATAGAGGATTCCCCGCATGAGCGCCCCGGTGCTCGACACCAAAATCACGCTCGACAGTGAGTCATTCCGTGCCAATGCCGCGCATAATCGCGCGCTGGTGGCGCGGCTGCGCGCCGATGTCGCGACCGCCGCGCTTGGCGGCAATGAAAAGTCGCGCGAACGCCATACCGCGCGCGGCAAATTGCTCCCCCGCGACCGAGTCGAGCGGTTGCTCGATCCAGGCTCGCCCTTTCTGGAAATCGGCCAGCTTGCCGCGTTCGAGGTATATGGCGAAGACATTCCGGGCGCAGGGATGATCGCCGGGATTGGCCGCGTATCGGGTCGGCAGTGCATGATTGTCTGCAACGATGCGACGGTAAAGGGCGGCACTTATTACCCGCTGACGGTGAAAAAGCATTTGCGCGCGCAGGAAATCGCGCAGGAAAACCGCCTGCCCTGCATTTACCTTGTCGATTCGGGTGGCGCCAACCTGCCGCACCAGGCCGAAGTCTTCCCCGACCGCGACCATTTCGGCCGCATCTTCTTCAACCAGGCCAATATGTCGGCGCTCGGCAT
>JAIERC010000049.1 GCA_019747165.1 Sphingomonas sp.
CATGGCAATCGTGGCAAGTTTTACCGGCCAGCAGGCATTCGCACAGAATGCGCCAGCCGCCACCGCACCGACCGATTCACGGGCAACAGACGCGCAGACGCGCCAGACCAATGAAAAGGATATCGTGGTCACGGCATCGCGCCGCGCTACCGAATTGCAGGATACCTCGCTGCCTGTCACCGCGATTTCGGGCAAGCAGCTCGAAGCTCGCGGGCTGTTGTCGATCAGCGCCGCCGCCACGCTGATCCCAGGCGTCAGCCTGCTCAACAGCGAGCCTGGCACCAACGAGATCACGATCCGCGGCGTCGGCACATCGACAAGCACTGCGACGCAAACCGACGTGATCCAGAATTCAACGACATCGGTCTATCTGGATCAGCTCCCCGTCACGAGCACGATCCAAAAGACGCCCGACTATCGCTTCGTCGATCTGGAGCGGATCGAGGTGCTGAAGGGGCCGCAAGGTACCCTGTATGGCCAGAGCTCACTCGGCGGCGTGGTCCGCTATATCGCCAACAAGCCCGACGCGACGAAGACCGCCGGCGGCATCAACTCCTATGTTTCGGGCACCGAAAATGGCGGCGTCAACTATGGCGGCGATGGTTATCTGAACCTCCCGCTGACTGAAACGCTGGCGGTTCGCGTTGCCGGTTACGGCTATCGCAACAGCGGTTTCATTGACGTTGTCGGCACGGCGCGCGTCAAGGACGCCAATGTCGAAAACACTTATGGCGGTCGCGCCGCGCTTCGTTGGAAACCAACGGACCGGCTGACAGTTGATATTACCGGTCTGTACCACAGTGTCGATCTGGGTTCTAACCAGTTGATCTCGTCAACCTACACCCCTGGCCTGACAACCCGTCGTGGCTTTCCAGTCGATTTGCGGCCACTCAGCCTCAATCGGCTCGAGACCCAGCATCTCCAACCATCCTTTGAACGTGCATGGCTGATAACGGGCGATATTCGTTACGCCTTTGATGGCTTCGACGCCAATGTCATTGTCGGTCGCAAGAACGTCCGTTCGATCTCGAAATTTGAGGCCGTTGAGCTGACCGGTCGCACTGAAGCCTATTCGAACAATACGACCACGGGGGATAATTCAACAACGACAGTTGAATTTCGCCTGTCATCCAATGGGGAAAACCAGCTGATCGACTGGAATGCTGGTCTGTATTACGAAAATTCGGGTGGTACGATCATCACGAGAACACTCCAGTCTGGCATCACTTTCGATTTGCTCAACGGCGCATTTGAACCGTTCTTCCGATTGCTGGTGCGCCCCGGCGACGTCACGCTCGATTCGGGCAGGCAGCTAAATTATCAGGAAATTGCCGGTTTCGGGGAAGTCACGATCAACGTTTCCGATCGGTTGAAACTCACCGGTGGATTCCGACACTCAGAGGTCGACAACAATTATCGCTGGGTCAGGGCGGCCGGAACGCTCGATGCGCTGATTGGCCGGGTTGCCTTGCTGACCATCAACCAGCCGACGTCGGAATCGGTCAATACCTATAAGGGTAATATCTATTACCGCCTGAACCCCAATGTGCTGTTCTATTTCCAGACGGCCACGGGCTATCGGCCGGGCGGATTCAACCCCGGAAATGCCTTTGCGAGCCCGGTCATTCCCGACACCAACTATCGCTCAGACGATCTGATCAACTATGAAGTTGGCGTCAAAACGCAGGCGTTCGACAATCGGCTGATCTTCAATCTGTCCGGTTACCGGATCGATTGGAGCAATATTCAGCTATCCGCCGTGCAGCTGGTTTCGCCTTTCCCCTCCGCCGTCATCAATGCGGGCACCGCGCGGATCTATGGCCTGGAGGCCGAAGCGAGCTTCAAGGCGACCGACCAGTTGAGGATTTCGGCCAACTACGCCTTTACCGATGCCAAACTGATTGCGCCGTCGACATCGCCGATCCCCGGTTTCAGCAATCCACCGGGACGGGCAGGCGATGCGCTGCCGGGCACGCCACGGCATGCCTTCAGCATCCTGGGTGATTGGAACAGCCAGTTGACCGACGATATCAAATTGGTCGCCAACATCACCTATCGCTATATCGGCGATCGGCCAGCCGCCACCGGCAACCCCTTCCCGCTTGCCAAATATGACATGCTGGATCTGCGCGCCGGGGTTCAGTTCAATTACGGCCTCAACCTCACACTGTTCGCCGACAATGTGACGAACAACATCGCCGCGACCCAGCGTGTCGATGCGGTCCTGACCAGCGGCCAGCCCTTCCAATATTTCAACATTACCCGCCCGCGTACCTTTGGCCTGCGGGCAAGCTACACTTTCTAAACTCCCACCTCCTGGGGAAGCGACGCCATCACCGGCGGCGCTTCCCTTTTCTTTTTTTGCGGGTTTGGCGGTCTTGATTTGCTGATAAAACTGGCCGCTGTTCCCATGGCGGGGGCAGTCCATCCCCCCGACCCTGCGCGACGCCGCGAGGCTTTGAATCGATGGAAAGCGAATGGGGTAACGACATGACAGTGAAGGCGACACGGTTGGGCTCAATCGAAGGCGTCGATCGCGCCGCCTCCATGTCTTTCCTGGCGATCCCCTATGCCGCGCCGCCCGTTGGCCCGCTGCGCTGGATGCCGCCCGCGCCGCCGACCGCATGGTCTGGCACGCTAGATGCGACCAGGCACCCAAACCGCGCATTCCAGGCCCCCTTCCCCCCTGAACTCATGCCCAAGCGCGGCATTCCGGGCGCGCTGAGCGAAGACATGCTCTATCTGAACGTCCACACGACTGCAGCCGATAGCAAGAAGCGCCCGGTGATGGTGTGGATCCATGGCGGCGGCTTCACGCTGGGGTCCGCCAATGATTTCGATCCGATCAGCTTTGTCGAACATCATGACGTGGTGGTGGTGTGCATCAACTACCGGCTCGGGCTGTTCGGCTTTCTCGATCTTAGCCGGTTTGGGCCGGAATATGATGGCAGCGTCAGCTTGGGCTTTCAGGACCAGATCGTGGCAATCAAATGGGTGGCGGACAATATCGCCGATTATGGTGGCGACCCCGCCAACATCACCATCTGCGGCGGCAGCGCGGGTGGGGGTGCGGTGCTCGCGTTGCTCGCCGCCCCCACTGCGAAGGGCCTATTCCAAAAGGCGATCGCGATCAGCCCGCTGGAGGTAAGCGCGTCTGCGCCCGATATCATCACGCCGTGCGCTGCACATCTGCAAATGGAGGAGCGTGCGTTCCTCGAGCATCTGCGCGCCATGTCGGCACAGGAACTTTATGACTTCCAGGCTAATGGCGGCATCGGCAGCGCCGCCTGCATCGACGGCACGATCATCGCCAAATCGATCCCCGATGCGATCCGCGAGCACGTGAATCCCGTCCCGCTGCTGGTCGGCTGCGTGCTGCAAGAGGGCAATATGCTGACGGCGGCGATGGGAGATAATCCGGCCATCTTCAGCATGATCGAGGCCGGATTGGTCGCCAATGCCGGCGGCGGTGGTGCGGCGCGCTATACGGCCTATCTCGACAAGATGAGCGACGGGCGCACCCCGGCCGACCGCATGAACCAGATGTGGTTCGATTATTTCCGCTCTTTCACGCTGCGCGCGGCGCAAGCCTCAACCGATGGCGGCACGCCCGCCTGGGTCTATACCTTCGCCGTGCCGACCGAGCATGAGCATGGGCCGACCCACGGCGCCGACGTCACCTTCGCGTTCGATGCCGTCGGCGATATCGACGACGGCGAATGGCGCGCCTTCTACCAGAACAACGAAGCGAACCGGGC
>JAIERC010000210.1 GCA_019747165.1 Sphingomonas sp.
CCATCTCGGGCAGCGCGTGGTTCACCACATAGGTCGCGCCCGAATGGCGGTTGTCCCACATTGCCTGATGCGCCTCGGGCAGCCCATCCCACGGCACCACTTGTGGCTCGGTCACTTCCAGCAAGCCCGCCGCAATCATGTCGTTCATCCGGGCAACCTCGAACGCGTTGCACAAATGCGTGCCCAAGATCGACGCGGTCGGCATCAATATCTGGCGCTGCCGCGTCCACACCTGCGGCGCATAGAAAGTGAAGCGCTGCCCAGCCATATCCTCGGCAAAGATCACCCGACCGGTGAAGGGCTTCACCAGCGAGGTCGAGACGCCGAGCGTATCCTGCCCAGCGCGCTCGATGATCAGATCGGGGCTGCCGCGCGGATTGTCGGGCGAGCGCAGAATCTTGCCAATCGCCGAGCCGAACGGCTTCATCACCCGGTCCTGATAATCGCGCACGGCCGCCTTGAAGACCTCGATATCCAGCTTGGAATCGGGCAGCTGTGGCATCGTGTCGGGCCACAGGAAGTTGGCGCCCTCCTTCCGCCGGATCGATTCGAGGCTGACGATCCCCTCAATCGCGTCCTCCAACCCCAGCGACTGTAGAAACTCGCGCTGGCCATCGGTGGTGGTCGCCACGACGCTGCGCGCATTGAAGCGCCGCGCCGCCTCGATCATCTCAAGGCCGGTCTCGTCGAGCAATTCCTTCGAGCGTGGGCCGTAATAGATCAGCACTGCCTCGCCGCCGCGAAGCGCTGCCTTGCGCAACATTTCTTCGGGGCTGGCCGTGCCGGGCTTGCCCATGAAGCTGAAGTGATAGCCCGACGACGCGCCGTAGAACGCCAGCGTGCCCCCTGCTGCCAGCATCTGGAAGCTGCGCGGGAACGCCGTCTCACCGGCATGGCTAACAACATAATCGGCAAGCTTGCCGCCGTTCAGCGCCTCATATTCGGCGATCAGCGGTGCGCCGGCCGCCTCCCAGGCGCAGGCCGCCTCTGCCTCTTCAGGCACGATCGTGAAAAGATCAGCAAAGCGGGTGTCCCGACGATCGATGGCGCCGACCGCGCCCTGCTGCCCGGTGATGAAAGCAGCGCGTTCGGGCGATGACACCAGCCCGGTCACCTGCAACCCGGTCCGCACCGAACTGCGCAACGCGTCGAGACCCGTGCCCGTCGCTGCACCCTCGACGAACAAGGTCCGCCCCGGCGCAATCTGCAAGGTCGTGAACAGGCAGCGCGAGATGGTGCCGAGGTTGAGCACATAGCTCCCCGCCTGCTCCAGCGTCAGATCGGGCGGAATGCCGTGCATCTGTGGTGCCTGCACCGTCAGGAACTGCGCGTGGCTGCCCGTTTCGGTCTCGTACCCCTGGATCGAGAAATCCGCGTACATCGGATCATTGCCGACCTGCGGGCTGAGCAGATCATTGGTCCCCGAATAGACGGTGACAAGATCGCCCACCTTCACGCGCCCCTCAGCCCGCGTCTCGCTGCCCAGTGCCGCGACCAGGGCGATGCCGCCCGAACCCGTGATCTGGACGTCTTCCTCGTGGCTATCGAACGGCGACACCGGAATGCCGGTCAGCGCCCAGATATCGTTGAAGTTGACCTCACTGGTCAGCATGTAGAGCAACGCTTCGTTGGGTGCCGGATCGGGCACCTTGACAATCAGCTCGCGCTCATGGGTCGCGGGCGGGCCGAAGCGTGGTGCGCCGGTCTCGGCATCGCGGGCAATGCCGAACGCATATTGCCATTCAGGGATGCGGGTGACACCGGGGTAAAAGGGCGCGCCGACGGGGAGCAATTGCCCTTCCGATTCAAGCGCTTTGCCGCGCGGTTCGTGCTCTTCATCCAACCACACGCCGTCGCGGCGGACGGGGAGCGGCGGGCTCACTTTGTCCATGAACTGGCGGATGCCGGTTTTGCCACCTTCGGGGTCGATAATGGCTTCAGCGAACAGAGCCGCCTCGCGCGCCATCCCGGTGCTCATGCCTTGTTCAAGGCCAATGCGCACGGCTTCGAGCGCGCGCTTGCCCGCCGTGCCACGCCCAGCCCAATCAAGCTGCCGCTGGATACGCTGCAGGAAATCATCCGCCAGCACCGAATCAAGATCGACCGACGATGTTTCTTCCCACGCTTTGGTGGCCGATTGTCGCGCGGCATATGCCGCACCCAACGGACTATTCGCGCCATCCTTCACAAAAGCGCGTATTGCCGCATGCGCCTCAGCCAGCGCGTCGCGCGATCCATCGACCAATATATCAACCAGGCCAATGTCCGCCGCCGCCGCGGCGTCGATGCTACGCCCCCCCAGGATCAGATCAAGCGCATCGCGCACGCCCGTCGCGCCATTCCGGTCTGCGAGCAAGCGCGGCAAACGTTGTGTGCCGCCATAGCCGGGCAGCAACCGCAACCGGATCTCGGGCTGGCCAAAGCGCGCGGTCGGCTCGGCGATGCGGTAATGGCAGGCGAGCGCGAATTCCATGCCGCCGCCCAACGCCACGCCCTGCACCGCAGCGATGCACGGCTTGCCCATCGTCTCGATCTTGCGAAAGGCGAGCTGCGCATTGTTGGGCAGCACCATCGCTTCTTCGAACGAGTGAATTTCCTCGAGCATCTGCCGGATGTCGGCCCCCGCCACGAAAGATGCCGTGCCCTGCCCGGTGAACACCACCGCGATGACATCATCCTTGCGCGATAGTTGGTCGACCACGACCACCAGCTCATCGATCGCGCGTTCGTTGAGCGCGTTGACGGGCGGGTTGGTGACGGTGACGGTCGCCACCCGCTTATCCGGTGCGACATGATTGTACTGGACGAGGAAATAGCGATTGCGCTCGAACAGCGATTGCTCCTCCGACAAGCGTTGCTTGCGCTGCCAGTCGTCGATCGCGGTCTTGAGCTCGGTCAGCGCTTCCGGATTGCGGAGCGTCGTCACATCGCCGACATCGCCGCCCTCGACCAACGCGCGCACCATTCGGCGCATATATTTGCCCGATCGCGTTTCGGGGAATTGCGAGACCTCGATGAAATCAGCCGGCACCGCGACGGCACCCTTTTCGCTGCGCACCAGTTCGAACAAGCGGCGCTTGTCATCGATCGTCAGCTTGCGCCCAGCCACCGGCACCACGAAGGCAAGCGGCGTCAGGCCCTTTTCGCGGTGCGGTGCGCCAACGACGAGCACATTGCCGACCGGCGAGTCCGGATCGAGCGCCTTGTCGCGCAGCACCGCGCCCTCGATCTCCTCGGTCCCCATGCGGTGGCCCGACACGTTGATGACGTCATCACTGCGACCATGCAGCGAGAAGGAGCCATCCTCATGCGCGATCGCGAAATCGCCCTGGGTATAGGCCCATACGCCGCGCCAACGCTTCCAATAACCGTCGATCCAGCGCCCGGAATCGCCGCGCCAATCCCTTGCCACGCTGCCATTCTGGACGCGGAAATTGTCGACATCTCCCCAGATGGTGCGCGCCAGATAGGGGTAAGGCGCGGCGATGACGATCTCGCCTTTCTCCCCCATTTCGGCCTGCCGCCAGGGCACGCCATCAGCGCCGTCGCGGGCGAACGGCGTCGCGCTTGCGGTCGCATCGGCATCCTCAACCCAGACATCACCGATAATCCAGGGCAATGGATAAGCATGCGCGTCTGGCTTTAGCGGGAAATCCTGATTGCCATAGAAATGCGTCCAGGCAATGCCGCCATGCTCGGTCGCCCAATAGCTGTTGATATATTGCGGCACGACATGCTGCATCCCGAACGCCTGCACCG
>JAIERC010000175.1 GCA_019747165.1 Sphingomonas sp.
TTTCCCCTCGGCCCTCGACATCGACATTGGAGGTCGATCGAAGGACGCCAATGTCGGGCGGGGTATCCCGATCCAGCGATCGCAGGACACGCCATAGGCCGCCGTCCTCCGTGCCGAGCCGCCAAATGCCAATCCCCGCTGCGCCGGACGCATAAGCTTCCTTCATCTGATTCCACGCCGTCGCGGCATCAAGCAGCCAAACGGTGTGCGGTTGATCATCCTCTTCATAAGCAATCATCGGGTTGCCGGTGCTGGGGTCGAAGCTGATCGGCGCCATGCTGTCTCGGGCGATCAGCCAGGCCTCTTCGACGGAAATTGGCGCTGCATCGCCTTTGGCAGGCCAATCATAGCCAAAATTGCCAACGGCAAGGATCAGTTTGTCCGGCGGGATGGCTGCCATGGCCCGCGTTACCTGGGCGGTGAACCAGCGCTGGCTGGCGATCGGCCCCGGTCCGCTACTGGCCGAATGTTCGTCAAAAGCCTTGACGATCACCCTATCGGCAACACGGGCAAGGGCTGCGAGCCGCCAATCGGAACTATCCGGCGGGGCCACGACGACCACCTGCAAGTTGCGAGCTGCAAAACGGTCCTTCGCCGCTTCAATCAGCCGAAGATAATCCGGCAGCGCCGCTGGCGGAAGCTCCTCAAAATCGAACACTACCCCAGCGGCACCGAGATCGACGAGCGGGCTGCTGAGCTGATCGAGTAACGCGCTACGTGCGCCCGCATCGGCCAGCAGCGCGGCTGCGCCATATCCATCCCAATCCTCCTCCACGGCATTTTGCACCATTGGGAAGAGCGCGACGGGTCGCTTGGCTGCCGCCAGGGCGGCATTGAGCCGCGCGTCGGCAGCGACGTTGAGCTCGTGCCTCGGCCCCGTCACAGACATCAGCCCCGCGACAACCCAGTCCAATTGATCGCTATTCTGGGCTAGCGACGCGGCGCCATTTTCATCCCAAGGCACGTAAAAGCCAACCCGGATCGGCGGCGTCGATCGCGCTATCCGGACAGGCATCAGCATCGGCGGAGCCTGCAATCGCGTCGCTCTACCCGGATCGGACGTAGCGCCCAACGGCAATGGCTTTGACGAGCGCAGCCGGGCATTTTGCAGCGATAGCGAGAGCGGATCGGGCTTCGGCAGATCGAAGACGGTCGCTGAAAAAATCGCAATGAGGCCAAAAAGGGCGAGATAGCCAAGAATCAGGGCGCGAGTCGTCCACCGGGAGCGCGTACCACTCGCATCGAAAAAAACCTGCCTGTTGATCAAATTAGCTCACTCAATCCGGGAATTCCGTACCTTCAAGGCAAGCAAAAATGGGGTGCACCCCCGTGATCATGGCTACATCTTATGACGATTGTTCGATGCTGGGTCATCGACAGCGCGGTGTGCCAAATCGGGAATGGTGATCAATGCCTCTTTCGGGGCGATTGCTGCCCCCAGCGCTATGCCGCGCGGCTGTGGTGCGTCACCTACACAGATGGTGGCGGCGAAAGGGCAAGCAAGGCGAAGGTCGCCAGCCAGTGCGTGCCCATATAATTATCGGCAATATGCGGCAGGCTGGCGGCGATGTGGTGCGTTGCCGCACGCTGCGCGATGGCGTGGACCGGGTGCTGATCACCCAGCGCTGCGGCGATGATCCGCCACGCCCATGCCCGGCTGAGGTTCAACCCGTCGAGATGCGCAATCTTGCCGTCGCTGCGGTCAGAAACATGCGCGGGCGTGAACAGCGTTGCTGGCTGACCTTGCGCCAGATGCGGGAGAAAATCGCCGAACCAGCGCGTGAATTGCGGGTGATCAAGCACGCGGCTCATCAAGGCCGCCTCACTCAATGCTGACGACAGAAACTCATCTCCGCCCGGCTCCCAGGCCTGACAGTCACGGTCATCGGCGAACCAGTCATGCGTTCGCGCGACAATCAAGGCGGCAAGCGCCGGATCATGAACTTCTGCCCATGCATGCGCGAGCAGCAGGGCAAAGGCGGTGTTGCCGTGCGTGCCGGTGCGGATCGGATAGGTCAGCTTGGGCAGGAACGCCGTGAATCGCGCCGCAAAGGCACGCGCCAGCGGTTCAAGCGCCGACCCCCAAGGCGCGCCGTGCTGCACCGCCTCGCCATGCAAGGCCAGCGCCCAGGCCCAGCCATAGGGTCGTTCGAACCCGGCGCTGCCTGGCCGCGCGAGATAGGCGGTTTCGACCGCGACCTTTTCATCGGTGAGCATCTCGCTGGCACGGGCGCAGATATCGGCGGCGGCGGGCATATCGGGATACAGGCGCGCGAGACGCAAAATCTGCCACCAGCCATGGACGCAGCTATGCCAGTCAAAGCTGCCGTAGAAGATCGGATGCAGCGCAGACGGGGTGGCCAAGTCGGCGGGGCCATTCAGCACTTGATCGAGTTTGTGCGGATATTCCTGGCCAAGATGACCAAGCGTGAGCCTGGCGAACCGCTCGGCGAGTACAGCATCGAGGATTGTCATCGGATCACCAGCCAGAGCAGCACGATGTTGAAAACCAGGAGCGGCAGTGCGGTCGGGATCTGGGCCTTGATCACGCCGCTGCGATCCTTGAGGTCGAGCAAGGCGGCGGGGACGAGATTGAAGTTGGCCGCCATCGGCGTCATCAGCGTGCCGCAGAACCCGGCGAGCATGCCGATCGCAGCGACGCGGGCGGGATCAGCCCCATGCGCCTGCACCAGCAGCGGCAGACCGATCGCCGCCGCCATTACCGGGAAAGCGGCAAAGGCATTGCCCATCACCATGGTGAACAGCGCCATGCCCAGCCCATAGCCAATCACCGCACCGATCAGACTGCCGTGCGGAATGGCCTGGCCAGCAATCCCGCCGACCACCTCGCCTACCCCCGAAATCGCAAACACCGCGCCCAGGCTGGCGAGCATTTGCGGCAACACCGCTGCCCAGCCGATATCGTCCATCAGCCGCAGCCCTTCCCGAAACGGAGCTGCGGGGGCTGGCCTTAGCCAGGCGTAACAGGTGGCGAGCGCGAACAGCACGCCGAATGTCAGCGCGACCAGTGTCGCCTGTTTGGGATCGATCATCGTCGGGATTTGCTTGAACACCAGCGTACCGACCAGCGCGGTTGCGGGCACGATCAGGGCTGGGGCAAACAGCCATGAACCGCGTGGCGGCACCGCGACGATATCATCCGTGCGGCGCGCGCGCATCCTGCCAGTGGCGGCGACCGCGATCAGCGCGAGCACCAGCACACCATTACCAATATCGCCGATAACATCGCCCAACAACAGGCTGATCGCGAGGAGGAGATGAAAGGCGGCATTGCTCCAGCGCCTGCCGCTTACACCGAGCATGGCAAAGGCCAGAAAGGTCGTGCCCGCGATTAGATAGACAAGATTGAGCCCGATCATGCGCGGCGTCGCTTTGCGCGGGCATCAAGCAACAACAGCCGCGTGCCATGGATCAACAGGGCCGCGATGGCGGTGGGGATCGCCCAGACCGACAACTGCAGCGGCTCGACGGTGATGCCATAGCCCTGCAGCACGCCCTTCATCAGTAGGATCGACCCGATCGCGATGAAGATATCCTCACCGAAGAACAGCCCGATATTGTCGGTAGCAGCCGATAGCGCGCGCAGCTTTTCCGGGTCGTGCGCGCCGGGGGCCTCGGTGTCAGCCGCTGCTTCCACCATCGGCGCGACGAGCGGGCGCACGGTTTGTGCGTGGCCAGCAATCGAAACCAGACCAAGCGCCGCCGTGAACTGGCGAAAGACGAGATAGAGCGCCAGCAATC
>JAIERC010000486.1 GCA_019747165.1 Sphingomonas sp.
TGGGCGGGGTCATCAAATGCAGCGCAATCGGTGGCCCGCGCCAGTCGGTCAGGACCGCTTCCAACCGTCCGGCGGCGAGATCGGCGCCGATAAAAAAGTCCGGCAGCGTGGCGATGCCCAGGCCCGCGCGAAGCGCCGGCAGCATCGCATCGCCGCTGTTCGACCGGAACGAGCCCGCCGGGCGCACCGCGACCTCTTCGCCCCTGGGGCCGGTAAAGCGCCAGGGACCGCTGGCATTGGTATAGGCAAAACACTTATGCTCGCCGAGCTGGGCAGGGTGGGTCGGCCGACCATGGCGGGCAAGATAGGCGGGCGCAGCGACGATATGGGTCGGAATCGGTCCCAGCCGACGCGCGCGGAGGCTGCTGTCGGGCAGGTCACCGATCCTGAGCGCGATGTCGATGCCCTCCGCGACGATATCAATCAGCGCGTCGGAGAGGTGCAAGTCGATCTCAATCGCCGGATTTTCGGCGATAAAATCGGCAATGACCGGCGCAACGTGCAGCAAGCCAAAGCTCATCGGTGCGCTCACCCGGACCAGCCCGGCCAGCGCTGATGTCGACTCATGTGCAGCTTCCTCAGCTGCGCGTGCTTCACCCAGGATCCGATGCGCGTGCTCGGCCAGCGCCTTGCCGGTCGTCGTCAGTGACAGGTGGCGCGATGTCCGGTTGAACAGGCTGGTGCCGATCTGCACTTCCAGCCGGGTGATTGCCTTTGAAACGGTCGCCTTGGACAGGCCAATCGCTTCAGCGGCACCGCTGAACGATCGGTGCTCGACGACGCTGGCAAAGATCGCCCAGCCCTCCAGATCGGGTAGCCGCATCGCGATTTTCTCCGTCATTGGTCAATATTTGGAAACGATAAGTTTCTATCGTTTCCATTTACGTCGCGTTTGCAACCTCTATCTTGGCGGCAACACAAAGGAGGTTTCCATGCTTACCAAAAACCGCATCGACCGCCGACCATTCGACAGCCTCGGTCATGCCGATCATGGCTGGCTCAACGCCCGTCATCACTTTTCCTTCGCCAATTATTACGACCTCGACCGGATGGGCTGGGGCAGCATCCGGGTGTGGAACGACGACGAGATCGCCGCCAATTCGGGTTTCCCGCCGCATCCGCACCGCGACATGGAGATCATCACCTATGTCCGCACCGGGGCGATCACCCATCAGGATTCGCTGGGCAATACCGGCCGGACCGTGGCGGGTGACGTGCAGGTGATGAGTGCCGGGACAGGCGTTCGTCATTCGGAATATAATCTTGAATCCGAAACGACCACCTTGTTCCAGATATGGATTGAACCGAAGCGGGTGGGCGGCAGTCCAAGCTGGGGCGCCAAGCCATTCCCCAAGGATGATCGCTCGGGCAAGTTCGTGACGCTCGCCAGTGGCTTTGCTGAAGACGTCGAAGCCCTGCCGATCCGCGCCGATGCGCGGTTGCTTGCGGCGACCGTGAAGGCCGGTGAGACGATCAACTACGATCTTGGCGATGGCCGCCACGGCTATCTCGTGCCTGCTACGGGCGTGATCGAGATTGACGGTGCCCGGATCGACGCTCGCGACGGTGTCGCGCTGCTGGGCGGGCAGACGATCACCATCACCGCCATCGAGGATGCCGAGATCGTTTTGGTCGATTCCGAATAGGCCAGCGTTTGTTGCAATGCCGTTTCCGGGTCCGTTCGCGGACGCGGACGGGGCGGGTGCGGCTTTTCCCCAAAGCAGACCCAACGTGCCCGCCCCGATACCCTCGACAATAAGGAAGTATCGCCATGTCAAAAGTACTTGTGCTCTATTATTCCTCTTATGGTCATATCGAGCAAATGGCCGAAGCCGTTGCCGAAGGTGCCCGTGCCGCCGGTGCGATCGCTGATGTTCGCCGCGTTCCGGAAACCGCGCCCCAGGCGGTGGTTGCGGCGGCACATTTCAAGACCGACAGCGCGCATCCGGTGATCGGGTCTGTCGAGGAGCTGGCCAGCTATGACGCGATTGTGATCGGCGCGCCGACCCGATTTGGGCGGATGCCCGGCCAGATGGCGGCGTTTCTGGATCAGGCTGGCGGGTTGTGGATGCGTGGTGCACTCAACGGCAAGATTGGCGGGGCGTTCACCTCCAGCGCGACCCAGCATGGCGGACAGGAAGTGACGCTGTTTTCGATCATCACCAATTTATTGCATTTCGGGATGACGATCGTCGGGCTGGACTATGGCTATCAGGCGCAGATGGGCGTTGATGAAGTGAAGGGCGGGTCGCCCTATGGCGCGACGACGATTGCCGATGGCAATGGCAGCCGTCAGCCAAGCGCAGTCGAGCTTGATGGCGCCCGCTATCAGGGGCGGCGCATTGCCGAGGTCGCGATCAAGCAGGCCGCCTGACCGCACACCACCGCGTTACCGCAGCGGCGGCGTCTCGATCCGGGGCGTCGCCGTTGGTGCAGCGGCGGGCGGTTGAGTGCCGGGCGCCGCGATCAGCGGCGACATGGGCGCGGCAGATGGTATTTGCCTGGCGCCCGGCAAACCGGCGTTCGCGCCTTGCTTGCCTGGTGCCGCAATCAAGGGCGGGACGGCTGGCACGGGGGGGACCTCCGGAATCATCGGGAGTGCGGCAAAATCACGACGGGCGCGGGCAAAAATTGCGCGGGCCGGGCCGGCCCCGGCGGCGCTTGCCGATGTGCCAACCCAGCGCCAATGCCAGGGTTCCCAGGTTACGCCTTGCGCATTGCCCGCCGGGAAGGAGAGTTCGAACCCGAATTCGGGCGCATGAGCGATCAGCCATTTCCCCGCCGGCGTCCAGGCGAAGCAGGCATCGACATCGCCACATCCCGGCGATGGGCGCGTGCCGAAATCGATCGCATAGCCCGTCGCATGTTCGCTAAATCCCGGTGGCCCCACGGCGCGCGCGCGCTCGGCGGCGTTACGACAGCGTTTGTTTGGCCCGATCTGGCTGCAGAAAACCGCTCGCTGACGTTCAATGGTCCGATAGCAGGATACCGCCCTGATGCGACCGGCCATGCCTGGTGTCAGCGCAGCGGCAGCCAGCATGCGCCCCAGATCCGCTGCCACTTCGGGACGCAACAGACAGGGCGGCCCAAGCGCAAAAGCAGCGGGGGCGGGGACCAGTTCCGATACGGTCGCCTGGTCATAGGGTAAATGGCCAAGCAGCCGTCCGTCAGCGCCAACCGCGACGTGCTCGCTGGGGCATAATTGCTGGGTCGTCGCTTGCGCAGTAATCGGCGCTAGGGCGGTGATCGCCAGCGCAAGAGTGAATTGGTTCTTCATGAGCTCCCCGGGCCGATGCGCTTTTTCTGGCACGCGAGCGCGGCGAGTGGCAAGGGCGTGTGATGATTACAGACCATGTTCTTTTTATCGACGGCGAAGCAATCGTGATCGACAAGCCTGCGGGCCTGCCGGTCGATCCGCCGCGTGACGGCGCGCTGAGCCTGGAAAACCATCTGCAAAGCCTGACCTTCGGCTTTCAGCGCTGGCCGCAGGCGGTGCACCGGCTTGATCGCGACACCAGCGGCTGTCTGTTGCTGTCGCGCAATCCCAAGGCGCATAAGCGCTTTCAGCGGGTGTTTGAGGCTGGGCTGGTCAGCAAACGCTATCTCGCGGTGCTGGATGGCGTGCCTGACGGGGAAAGCGGGATGATCGACCTCGCGCTCGACAAGATCAGCAGTGAGGCGGAGGGCTGGCGGATGATTGGCAGCCCCAAAGGCAAGCCATCGCGCACCCATTGGCGGCTGGTGCGCGTGATCGGTGCGCAATCGCTGGTCGAGTTTTCGCCCGAAA
>JAIERC010000171.1 GCA_019747165.1 Sphingomonas sp.
TCGCCAAAGCCAGACGATCAACCAACGCCAGTGTTTCGGCGTCGACAGAAGCGGTAATGGCGGCTTCGTTTTTCATAATTCCAATCTATGCCTGCGCGAAGAGCGCATCAACCCCGCACCTGCCCCGTCCCTCGGCCCACCCATTTATAGGTCGTCAGCCCTTCCAGCGCGACCGGCCCGCGCGCGTGTAGCCGCCCGGTGGCGATGCCGATTTCGGCACCCAGGCCGAATTCGCTGCCATCGGCAAACTGCGTGGACGCGTTCCACAGCACGATCGCGCTATCGACGCCGCTGAGGAAGCGCTCTGCGACAAATGAATCATCGGCGACGATCGCGTCGGTATGGTGCGATCCATGCGCGGCTATATGCGCCATCGCCCCCTCAACACCGTTCACCAGCGCGGCCGAGGCAATCGCGTCAAGATATTCAGTGTCCCAATCATCGCTATTGGCGGCGATCACTTGCGGCGCGATCGTCCGGATCGCCGGATCGCCCCGCACTTCGCAACCGCTGGCGCTCAACGCCGCAATCAACGATGCGGTGCCGGCATAGTCACGATCGATCAGCAGCGTTTCCATCGCCCCACAAACCCCAGTGCGCCGCATCTTGGCATTGACGACGATCGCCTCAGCCATCGCCGGATCGGCTGACGCATCGACATAGACATGGTTGATCCCGTCGAGATGCGCGAGCACCGGCACGCGCGCTTCGGCCTGAACGCGCGCGACCAGCGTCTTGCCGCCGCGTGGCACGATCATGTCGATCAACCCGGCCGCGGTCAGCATCGCGCCGACCAACGCCCGGTCGGTCGATTCAACCCGCAGCACCGATTCCCCCGGCACACCCCCTACCGCCAGCCCGGCCACAAAGGCGGCATGGATCGCGCGGTTGCTTTCCACCGCTTCGCTGCCGCCGCGCAGGATCACTGCGTTGCCTGACATGACACAGAGTGCAGCCGCATCCGCAGTCACGTTGGGGCGGCTTTCATAAACGATGCCGATCACGCCGATCGGCACGCGCACCCGCCGGAGCATGATGCCGCTTGGGGCCTCGCGCTCGTCAATTAACTCGCCGACCGGATCGGGCAGTCCGGCCACGGCAGCGACGCCCGCCGCCATCGCGTCGATCCGTGCCGGATCGAGCCGGAGCCGATCGAGCATCGCCGACGACAAGCCTGCGGCGGCGGCATTGACCATATCGGTAGCATTGGCAGCTTCGATTGCTGGGGCCGCCGCCCGGATCGCGGCGGCGGCTTGACGCAGGCCATTGGCCTTTGTCGCCGTCGGCAGACGTGCGAGCACCGCCGATGCTGCCCGAGCCCTACCCCCGAGCGCAGCAATGATGTCGATGGGATCTACATGCATATCCGTCATGCCGGCAGCCTAGCAGCGGCTTGGACACGCGCCAATGTCGCGCTGCACAAGATTGTGTGGCAAGGCGCGGATGCATTTGATAGCCTTGCCTGATGCAAGGGGGATTCGAAGCGGCGGGTGATCTCGCCACTGGGGGCTTGGTCGGCCGTGCGTTTGAGCCGCACGCCGGGGAAACGCCGCATGGCGCGCACGGATCGGGCCTGTGCCTGAATTGCGGCACCGCGCTGAAAGGCGATTTCTGCCACCAATGCGGCCAGACCGAGCATATCCACCGCACGCTCGCCTCAATCGGCCATGATCTTCTGCACGGCGTTTGGCATTTTGAGGGCAAGATCTGGTCGACGCTACCAATGTTGTTCACCCGGCCAGGCCAGCTGACGCAGCGCTATATCGCGGGCGAGCGCGCCCGCTTTGTGTCGCCGCTCGCACTGTTCCTGTTCTCGGTGTTCCTGATGTTCGCGACCTTTGAATCGATCGGCGGTCCGATTGGGGGCAACAATGTTAATGTGGACCGCAACGGATCGAAGCTGACGCCGCCCGAGCTCGTCAAAGAGCTGAATGAACAAAAATCAATACGGGAAAGGCTGGTCGCGACCCGGGACGCCCTCAAGGCTCGAAAGGCCGATTCCAGAAAGATCGACAACAAAATCAAGGGGATTGAAGGGTATATTGACGGTCTCCAGACCACCTATGATCTGTCGACCGGCACCGGGATCAATGTGAAGAAAGACGAAATCAATACTGGCTGGCCCTGGCTCGATGATCGACTGCAGCACATGGTGAAGGACCCCAAGCTCTATCTCTACAAGCTGCAATCAAGTGCCTATAAATATAGCTGGGCGCTGATTCCGATCTCGCTGCCGTTCATCTGGCTGCTCTTTGCCTTTCGCCGCGATGTCGGCCCCTATGATCATGCGATCTTTGCGATTTACTCGCTATCGGCGATGACGATGGGGACGGTGCTGCTCAGCATTGGCAATGCAATCGGCCTGCCCGGCGGTATGATCGCGACAATCTTCACCTTCGGGCCGCCGCTGCATATGTATAAGCAGTTGCGCGGTGCCTATGGAATCTCGCGCTTCGGCGCGATCTGGCGCACCATCGCGCTGCTGTTCTTCGCGATGGTTTCGGGCCTGCTGTTCTTCATCACCGTGTTCGGCATCATCGCCTGAGCGCTCAGGCCGTGCAGGGATAACGCTTCGTCATGAATGCGGCAAAGGCGGTCTTGGTGCTCGTCCGGGCGCGCTTGGCCGCCGGAATCGCGCGAAACGCGGCGATGATATCGTCGCTGGTCACCTTGGCGGTGCCCTTGGGCGGCGGGCAGCTGCTTGGCTTGCGCCCGGCTGAAACTTCGGCAGCCAATCCGGCGCGGTACGCATCTGACGCTTTGGCGATATCGTCGCGCAGCAAGCCGATATCGGACGACCCCAATGCCAATACCCCCTTGGCCTTCAGCGCATCGGTCTTGGTGAGAAATTCGGCGACGGACATCGCCTGAGCCAGCGTGGGAACGATCATCGCCAGCGCGGCCACAGTCATCATAAGCTTACGCATCGGTACGTCTCCTTTGACATGGCGCGTGCCATAACAATCTTGAATGGGGGATGAAAGACCAATTGCCAACCGGTCTGCCCACGAAAAAGGCCAGCCCGATCACGTCGGACTGGCCCAGTCGCTTGTTTCTGTCAGGCGCCTTGCGGTGCCGGGTTGCCAAACGGCCCGTTGGGTCGCCGGGTCTTGGGGATGGAGGTGCCGCCAACCGGCAGCACCGGCGATTTCGGGCCATCGTCCATCCGGCCAATGCCTTCACCCGCGATGAGTTTCTTGATCTCGTCGCCCGACAGCGTTTCATATTCAAGCAGCGCGCCAGCGAGCAGATGGAGCTGATCGATATGATCGGTCAGCACCGACGTCGCCTTTTCATGTCCGCCATTGACGATCCGCTTGATCTCGGTGTCGATCAGCTCCGCCGTCTGGTTCGACATCCGCATCGGCCGGGCCGAGGAATAGCCCAGATAGGTCTCGCCCTCTGGCTCGGCATATTCAAGCGGGCCGAGCAGATCGGACATGCCCCAGCGCGTCACCATGTCGCGAGCCAGGCCCGATGCATAGCTGATGTCGCTCGATGCGCCCGATGAGACCTTGTCATAACCGAAGATCAGTTCTTCGGCGACGCGCCCGCCCATCGACACGGCGAGGTTCGCGTACATCTTGTCGCGGTGATAGCTATAGCTGTCGCGTTCCGGCAGCCGCATCACCATGCCCAATGCGCGACCGCGCGGGATGATCGTTGCCTTGTGGATCGGGTCGGACGCAGGCTCATGCAGCGCAACGATCGCATGACCGGCTTCATGATAGGCGGTCATCCGCTTCTCATCATCGGTCATCACCATCGAGCGGCGCTCGGCCCCCATCA
>JAIERC010000048.1 GCA_019747165.1 Sphingomonas sp.
GCGGGCGGAAGGTTCATTTCAGCGGCCATCGCGCTCTCCATGGCGCGGGGACCAGCGCTGTCAAGGCGCGCCCGCCTTCGGGCGTGAACGACAATGTCAGCGCCAGCGCATCCGGCCAATACCCCGCCGGGGCGCGTTCCGGCCATTCGACGATCGTCAACTGTTCACTTGCGGAGTCATCCAGCCCCAGCTCGGCAATTTCATTAGGATCATCAATGCGATAGAGATCGACATGCAGCACCGGCAATGCGGTATCGGGCGGCGCATAAGGCTGGACGATCGCAAAACTTGGCGATGGCGCTTCCCCGGCCAGCCCAAGTGCAGCAAGCAATCCGCGCGCAATGCTTGTCTTGCCGACCCCCAGCGGCCCGGCCAGCGTGATGACATCGCCGGGAACGACCAGCTTTGCCAGCGCCGCGCCGAATCGATCGCTCGCGTCGGGATCGGTCAGCACCAAGGGGGCGTGGTGCCCAATCATGCTTTGACCGGCGATTGGCGGGGTAGGTCAACAGTAATCAGCGTCCCCTGCCCGCGTTCTGAAATCAGGGTAATCGTGCCGCCATGCGCTTCAACGAATTGCTTGGCGAGCGGCAGGCCAAGCCCCAGTGCGCGCTCACCATTGCGGGTGATGCCAGGCTCGGCGAAGCGATCAAACGCCCGCGCGATTGCCTTTTCGCTCATGCCGCGGCCATTGTCCGATACCACAATCCGCGCCGATGACGCTGTACCATCCGCGTGCAGCAATACCCGCCCCCCTTCCGGCATGCCGGAAATGGCATGGCGCAACAGGTTGTCGATCACTTGAGCAAGGCGGCGTGGATCGCCCATCACCTTGCCTGCCGACGCGGCAATTTCGATCGCAAAATCCAGTTTGCGCGCGCTGACCACCGTATCGAGCTTGGCGGCGACCTCACGTGCCAACTCACCAAGGTCAACCTCCACCGTCGCGGGCGGGCTTCCCCGATCGTCATTCTGGGTCAGATCGAGCACATCGTCGACCAATCCGCCGAGCCGCTCGACTGATTCCATGATCGCGCTCACATAATCGGTGGCGGCCGGGGGCAAATCGCCTGCATATCCACCCTGCAACATCTCTGCAAAGCCGCTGATCGAGGTAAGCGGTGTCCGCAATTCATAGCTCATATTGGCAACGAAATTGGTTTTGACACGATCGGCCGCTTCAAGCGCTTCATTGCGGTCGCGCAGTGCGATCTCGATCTTGTGGCTGTCGGTGATGTCCAGCATCGTGAACAGCGCGTTGCCATCGGGCAGCGGCACCGCTGCGAATTCAAAATGACGCCCATCGGCAAAGGCAAGGTTGCCGCCGCGTTGGAGCCGCTCGACCGTTGCCGATCGCACCAGATCGCTGATTAGCACGGCCTTGCCAGCACTGGCGAGCTTGGGTGCCGCTGCCTTGGCCAGAACGTCAACTCGCGGATGCTCTGCGAGGAACTCCTCTTCAAAGCCTAGCGTCACGCGGAAGCGGTTGTTCCATAGCTGTAACCGGCCATCAGCGGCGAACACGCCAAGCGCTTCGAACAAATTGTCAAACGTGGCGGTGCGGACGCGAAGCAGCGTATCGCGCGCGCTCGCCAACTGAATTTGCTCGGTCCGATCCTCAAAAATCAGCAACAGCCCGCCATCTGGCAATGGCTGGGCGACCACGCGAAGATGAACCCCGCCAGGAAGCAGCCAATTTTCTTCGATCTGGCTTTCGGCGGCAGCAAACCATTCGCGACGTTCAGCTTTCCAACCCGGAAAATCACGCACTTCGGGTAACCGACTGGCCTCCCGCATCCGTTCGAGCACGCGATCAAATTCTGGTCGGTCAACCAACCATTCAGCCCGCATCGCAAAAAGCCGCCGAAATGGCTGATTGCAAAAGGCCAGAGTCCGATCGGCGGCAAACTGGACCACCCCGGCTGAAAGTTGATCGAGCATCGCCCGCTGCGCCTCAGCAAACCGCTTGATCACCGAATGCGCCTGTTCCAACTCTTCGATATCAATCGCAAAGCCAGCAATGCCGCCGGTCGGCAACGGGATATCGAAGACGCGCAACATCCGCCGTGCGCCCAAAATCGTCGCGGGCACCGCCTGGGATTTCGGGCGCTGGGTATCGCGCGCGGCAATCGCATTGGCGAGTGGCCCGCCACCGCCGGTTTCTTCAATCAGCTCCACACCGCGCGCGATCACGTCTTCCGCGTCACGGCCTTCCACCGCCTGGACATAGGCTGAATTGGCCATCGCCAATCGCAAATCGGGGCCGCGATACCACATCGGCATCGGTGCCGCTTCGATCAGCCCGGTCAACGCCTGCAATGCGTCGGTGATTCGTACTTCGGCCGCCGCAAGTCGCGCAATCTCCGCCTCGCTGTCAGTGGCGTCGAACGCCCAAATCAGCACGCTGGCACCAATATTCATGGCTTGCGGGGCGCGCTGTCCTTTCAGCAACAGGACCTTTGCGCTGCCCTTTACCTGTACCGATCTGCTAAACGGACGGGCAGATTTCTGTGCAGCGTCAACATCTGCGGACAGCCCCGCGAGATCGGCTGCCGTCAACCCTGAATCATCCCGGGCAAGATCGGCCAGGTCGTGCGGCGGCGGAAAAAGCCCGAGCCAATCCGTCAGCCGATCAGGCAAACTAATGCGGCCATCGGAGCGGACAATCATCGACAATGCCGGTGACGATGCCAACAAAACCGCCAGCCGACCGTGATCCGCCTCAAGCGCCGCGCTTGCGGCCCTGGCGCGTAATCCGGTGTATAGCGCCCAACCAGCGATCACCACCAACACCGCCAGCGCCACGCCGGCAATAATTGGCCCCAATGTCGGACCGAGCGCAGGGCCGAATGCCGGTCCAGCGGCCGACTGACTCATCATCGCGCCAATTCCGACGCCTGCAAACGCGCGTGCTCCATGGCCAACGCCTTAGTGCGCGTCATCGCCAAGGGGAAGCGGCCAGTCACGACGCTAACCATAGGCCCCAGACTGAAAAGGGTCGCGCCCGTTTCCGGACGCGACCCTCTGCTGCCAACCCGGTTGGGCGTGACCTCTTAGTAGCGGTAATGGTCCGGCTTGAACGGCCCTTCGACCGGCACGCCGATGTAATCTGCCTGCTTCTTGGTGAGCTGGGTCATCTTGACGCCCAGCTTTTCCAGGTGAAGCGCTGCGACCTTCTCGTCGAGGTGCTTCGGCAGGACATAAACGTCGTTGTTATACTGGCCGGGGTTGGTGAACAGCTCGATCTGCGCCAGCGTCTGGTTGGTGAAGCTCGCTGACATGACAAACGACGGATGGCCGGTTGCGTTCCCGAGATTCACCAGACGGCCCTTCGACAGGATGATGATCTGCTTGCCATCCGGGAATTCAACAAGATCGACCTGCGGTTTAACCTCGGTCCACTTGTAGTTGGACAGCGCCGAAATCTGGATTTCGCTGTCGAAATGGCCGATGTTGCAGACGATCGCCATGTTCTTCATCGCCGCCATATGGTCAGCGGTGATGACATCGGCATTGCCCGTGGCGGTGACGAAAATGTCGGAACGCGTTACCGCTTCTTCCATCGTCACGACTTCAAAGCCTTCCATCGCCGCCTGCAGCGCGCAGATCGGATCGATTTCGGTCACGAGCACGCGCGCGCCACCGTTGCGGAGCGACTGGGCCGATCCCTTGCCGACGTCACCAAAGCCAGCGACGGTCGCGACCTTGCCAGCCAGCATCACGTCGGTGCCGCGGCGGATCGCGTCGACCAGCGATTCCTTGCAGCCATAAAGATTGTCGAACTTCGACT
>JAIERC010000153.1 GCA_019747165.1 Sphingomonas sp.
CCTCACCCCGGTTCTGGCCACGTGGGCCCGCTGCGGCGAGCATCCGGCCCGCCAATCGCGAAAAGGGCAGCGACTGAATCCAAACCTTGCCCGGCCCGGTCAACCGCGCGAAAAACAGCCCTTCGCCACCGAACAACACACTGCGGACCCCACCCGCTGAGACCAGATCGAAGGTAACGCTTGGCGTGTAGGCCGCCACGCAGCCGGTGTCGACGTGCAATTCTTCGCCTGCTGCCAGCGTGCGCTCAACCACGGTGCCGCCCATCTGGACGAACACCCAGCCGTCGCCTTCCAGCTTTTGCATGATGAAACCTTCGCCGCCAAACAGCCCGGTCATCACGCGGCGCTGAAACTGGATGCCGATCGACACGCCCTTGGCGGCCGCCAGAAACGCATCCTTTTGACAGATCAAGGTGCCGCCCAGATCATCAAGCTTGATCGGCAGGATTGCGCCGGGCGTTGGCGCGGCAAAAGCGACCCGCGCCTTGCCCTGGCCATTATGCGTGAACACTGTCGTGAACAGGCTCTCGCCCGTCACCAGTCTTTTGCCGGCACCGAGCAGCTTACCCATGAACCCGCCGCCCGTATCGCCGCTGCCATCGCCGAACACCGTCGTCATGCCGATCGCGGCATCCTTCCAGACAAAGGCACCCGCTTCGGCCACGGCGCTCTCGCCGGGATCAAGCTCGATTTCGACAAACTGGAGTTCCTGGCCCTTGATCTCGAAATCAATATCATCGGCAATGCCAGCGCTGCGGCTGTGCTGCCAGGGGCTCTGCGTCATCGAAGCAATCTCCATTGTGGACAGTGGCGATTATAGCCGGGCAGCGGGGATTCGCCACTAGGGCAAATGGGGGGAGTAGCTGGCAGGGGGCGGTGGGGGAGGTGCCAGCGCTAGGGCAGATTGCGCCTTAATTCATCACCATAAAAGGCGTCATCAGCCAATCCCGAACGCCGCCGTCAAATTTTTACTCCTTAGGTAATGCCGAATAATGACTACTGGGAAGTAGCGGTAATTAGCGGCAGGGGCGCTAAACCTAAGATTGCGATCTGCTCTCGGTCGTTCTTCACGCGAACTCCGGGCACATGAGCGGTCTGGACTTGTCGGGCATATAACCGCCTACTTTACGGTCCGCAGTGCGCGTTCGTCGGCTGTATAGTCGAATAGATCAAACGGATATGCGGCAAGAGCAGGGAGAACTTCCTGCCACGGCTGGCCGCGCGTTGCTTCAATCAGCCAGTGGACCGCAGGCGGGACAAGCGACTCATAGCGCCCGGTGCTCTCAAGATTGTCTGACGGCGCCACCACAAATGGCTTTGGGATGGACCACGGCGTGACGCCAGCTTTTGGTGGATATCCGCAATCAGGCAAACCAACAATATCCGCCTTCACACCCATGGCATGCATGATTGCTTCGCCGATTTCGATAACGGTTGGCGCAACCGGGTCAGCAACATTTATGACCGTGGAGGCAGTTTTTGACGCGGACGCCAAAACCGCGTTCGCGATACCTTGAACTGAGGAGGTTTGAAATCTGCTCAAACCGCCATACGCCACCGGAATCGCCTGACGACCATCCAGCAACCGCTTGACGAAAAACCACTCGCGCGCATGGCTGCAGTATGGGCCATATATAGCACTAGGCCGCAATATGGTGACCGGTATCTGGCAATGATCGAGTAGAGTTCGCTCCATGGCCACTTTTCGGGTGGAATAGGTCGCGTCACCGGGATCAACAGTGGGTTGGGAGGCGGTGATCGGAACGGGCATCTCCGGGAAACCGTTCGATAGGGCCTCATCAAGAGTTCGGCCCGCATCATCACGAAAGACGCTTGCCGAGGAAATAGCGCAGATCGTGCCGACGCTGTCTTGGACATCGACAAGTTGCCTGGCGTCAGCCGAATTAAACGCGATGCAGTCGAGCAAGAGATCAGCGCCATCCCCAAGAGCTAGTGCGATTGCACCAGGGGCCCGGCGATCGAGCGCGATGTGTCGAAGGTTCGGTTGCCCATCCAGCGCAATCTGCGGCGAGCGGCTCGCAAGCGTTACTCGCCAGCCCTGTGCAAGCAGTCGATCAGCAACCGCATGTCCGATTTGGCCCGTGCCGCCGAGAATAAACGCATGCTGCATAGGTAGAGGCTAGCAATCGCAATTTCCTAAGCCAACCGTTCTTCTGATGTCCGCTTTGGTACCCCGTCAACTTCAAACCCACCTGTTGAGCCCATCACCAATCCCGGACCCCCGCGCCCGCATCGCCAAAACGCGCGATCGCCCTAAAACAGCCCCTCGATCCGCCCCTCATCATCGAACCCGATCGCCTCGGCGGCGGGCACGCGCGGCAGGCCGGGCATCGTCATGATCTCTCCGCACACCGCCACGACAAAGCCTGCCCCCGCCGCCAGCCGGACGTCGCGGATCTGAACGGTGTGGCCGGTCGGCGCGCCGAGTGCGGTCGGGTCGGTGGAAAAGCTGTACTGCGTCTTGGCGATGCACACCGGCAGATGCCCGAACCCCGCCGCCTCGAACCGCGCGAGCTGGGCGACGATCGCGGGTTCGGCATCGACGTGCCCCGCGCGGTAGAGCCGGGTCGCGACCGTCTTGATCTTGTCGAACAGCGGCAGGCCATCGTCATAGAGCGGGGCGAACTGCGCTGATCTTGCTTCGGCCAGCGCGGCGACGGCATCGGCTAGCTGGGTTGCACCCGCGCCACCTTCGGCCCAGTGGCGGCACAGGATCGCCTGCACGCCGTGCGCGCCAGCGATGTCGCGGAGCGCCTGGATCTCGGCATCGCTGTCGGTGCCGAAATGGTTGATCGCGACCACCGCAGGCACGCCGAACTGGCGGACATTTTCGATATGCCGCACCAGATTGACCGCGCCGCGATTGACCGCGTCAACATCTTCGCGGCCAAGATCGGCCTTGGCCACGCCGCCATTCATTTTCAGCGCGCGCACCGTTGCCACGATCACGACCGCCGCCGGCGCGAGCCCGGCCTGGCGGCATTTGATGTCGAAGAATTTTTCGGCACCCAGATCGGCACCGAACCCCGCTTCAGTCACGACATAATCGGCCAACCCCAATGCGGCCCGCGTCGCGATCACTGAATTGCAGCCATGCGCGATATTGGCGAACGGGCCGCCATGGATAAAGGCGGGATTGCCGCCCAAGGTTTGCACCAGATTGGGCTTGATCGCCTCCTTCAACAGCACCGCCATCGCGCCATCCGCCTTCAGATCAGCAGCGGTGATCGGCTGACGATCGCGGGTATAGCCCACCACGATCCGCCCCAGTCGCACGCGCAGATCATCCAGATCACGCGCCAGGCACAGGATCGCCATCACTTCGGACGCAACGGTGATGTCAAACCCCGATTCGCGCGGAAATCCGTTGCCGGTGCCGCCCAGCGACTGCACGATCTGGCGCAGCGCGCGATCATTCATGTCGATCACCCGCCGCCAGACGACCCGGCGGACATCGATGTTGAGCGTATTGCCCCAGTAAATATGATTGTCGAGCAGCGCGGCCAGCAGGTTATGCGCGGCGGTGATCGCGTGGAAATCCCCAGTGAAATGCAGGTTGATATCTTCCATCGGCACCACCTGGGCGTGGCCGCCGCCGGTCGCACCGCCCTTTTGCCCGAAACAGGGGCCGAGCGAGGGTTCGCGCAGGCACAGCATCGTTTTGCGCCCGGTCAGGTTGAGCGCATCGGCCAGGCCGACCGAGGTGGTCGTCTTGCCCTCGCCCGCCGGGGTGGGGCTGATCGCGGTGACCAATATCAGATGGCCGGGGGCGC
>JAIERC010000448.1 GCA_019747165.1 Sphingomonas sp.
CAGCTCGGAATAGGCAAGGTCGGAAATGATCCAGACCTTGTTCTCGCGCGCCCAGGCGACCAGCCGCTCGTAAAAACCGAGATCGACCGTCTCCGCGGTGGGGTTCGACGGATAGTTGACCACCAATATCGACGGACGCGGCACGGTGAAGTTCATCGCCCGCTCAAGCGCTTCCCAATAGCGCTCGTCGGGGGTGGTCGGCACCGCACGGATTGTCGCCCCTGCAATGATGAAGCCGAAGGTGTGAATGGGGTAGCTTGGGTTGGGCGCGAGCACGACATCGCCCGGTGCAGTGATCGCGGTGGCCAGGCTGGCCAGCCCTTCCTTCGATCCCATCGTGACGACGACTTCGCTTTCCGAATCGACCTCGACGCCGAAGCGGCGACCGTAATAGTTCGCCTGCGCCTTGCGCAGCCCGGGAATGCCGCGCGACGCCGAATAGCCATGCGCATCGGGCTTGGCCGCAACTTCGCACAATTTATCGATGACATGGGCGGGCGGCGGCAGGTCAGGGTTACCCATGCCCAGGTCGATAATGTCTTCCCCAGCCGCGCGTGCCTGCGCCCGCATCGCGTTGACTTCGGCGATGACATAAGGCGGCAGGCGTTTGATGCGGTAAAATTCGTCTGACATGGGTGTATTCCATCGGTCGGCAGGGTCGGTACAGCCCGTTCATAGGCGATTTGTCGTGCAGGGTGAATGACGGCGACGCTTGCTTGGGGTAGGCTGTGGCAAATAACAAGAATCGAGGATGCGATGCGCGATCCCCAGCCGACCGAAACACCGCTGAGTCCGGCCTTCACCATCCCTAGTCTGGAGGATATGCAGCACTGGACATGGGTAATGGGGCGCGCGCAGCAGATGATGCTGGAGGCGGGGTTGCAGACGATGCAGGAAACCCCGGCCATGCCGATCATCCCCGGCTTCACCGATCAGCGCACCATCGATCGCGCGCGCGATTTTTGGACAGACAGCATGAAGCTGTGGCAGCATTTCCTGGCCCCCGCGCTTGCCGACCCTATCGAGGAATCGGCAGAACACGCGCGTGACAAGCGCTTCAAGGCACCGCAATGGCGGGAAAACCCGGTATTCGACTGGATCCGCCAAAGCTATTTTCTCGTTTCAGACCATCTGCTTCGCGGGGTCGAGGAGATGGACGGGATCGACCCGCACCAGCGCGACCAGTTGCGTTTCGCCACGCGTGGCTTTGTCGATGCGATGAGCCCAAGCAATTTTCCCGCCACCAATCCGCTCGTGCTCGAAAAGACACTGGAAAGCGGCGGCGAAAATCTGCTTCACGGTTTGCAGCATATGCTCGCCGATATGAGCAAGGGCCAGCTCACCCATACCGATCCCGATGCGTTTGCGGTCGGCCGCAATCTGGCGATGACGCCAGGCAAGGTCGTCAAGCGTACCCCGCTCTATGAACTGATCCAATATTCCCCAACCACGCCCGATGTGCTGGCGGTGCCGCTGGTGATCTTCCCGCCATGGATTAATCGCTTCTACATCCTCGATCTCACAGCGGAGAAAAGCTTCATCAAATGGGCCGTCGATCAGGGGCTGACGGTCTTCATCGTGTCCTGGAAATCCGCTGACGCCACGATGAAGGACGTGGTGTGGGACGATTATGTTGAACAGGGCCAGATTGATGCGATCGATACGATCCGCGATCTGCTCGACGTGCCGTCCGTGCATGCGATTGGCTATTGTGTGGCGGGCACGACGCTGGCGGCGACGCTGGCCGTGCTGACGGCGCGGGGCCAGGCCGACAAGGTCAAGTCGGCGACCTTCTTCACCGCGCAAGTCGATTTTTCAAAAGCTGGCGAACTGCTCCATTTCGTTGATGACGAGCAGCTCAAGCTGATCGAGCAGCTCTCGCCCGATGGTTTCCTTGATGGGCGCTATATGGCGGCGACCTTCAATCTGCTGCGTGGGCGCGATCTGATCTGGAATTATGTCACCAATAATTATCTGCTCGGGCAGGATTATGCGCCGTTCGATCTGCTGCACTGGAATGGCGACACCACCAATTTGCCGACCAAATGGCATTTGAGCTATTTACGCGATCTCTACCGCGACAATTTGTTGGTCAAACCCGGTGCCCTGTCGATCTCGGGCACGCCGATCGATCTCACTACGGTCATGACGCCGAGCTATATTCAGGCCGGGCGCGAGGACCATATCGCGCCCGCCGAGAGCGTTTGGCAACTGACGCGCCAGCTCCGCGGGCCGATCCGGTTCGTGCTTGCAGGCTCTGGCCACATCGCCGGTGTCGTCAATCCGCCGGCGGCGGGCAAATATCAATATTGGACCAATCCGGTGCTGGGCGATTCGCTGGTCGATTTCGTGGCCGGTGCCGCTGAGACAAAGGGCAGCTGGTGGCCGGACTGGATCGACTGGATCAGGCAACAAGATGCAGCATCGCTTGCAGCAAAAGGGGCGCGCCTGCCGGGCAAGGGGCGGCTAAAGGCACTGGCGGATGCGCCGGGCAGCTATGTTTGTGAGAAATAAACTCATATTTTTCAATGTTTTGAATAATTAGTCGAATAATATGTTGCGACGCACAAAAAATCCTTGAATCGGGCAAGGCACTCGCATATATTGCAGTGCAGCAAACGAGAAGAGGAGGCCCTGATGGCCGACAAAGTCACCAAGGATGTTGCCAAGCCCGCTCCGGTAGCTGCCGACAAGGTTGCCGCATCGGTCGTCGCCAAGGCCAAGACTGCCCCGGCAGCGAAGGCACCGGCGGCCAAAGTATCGGCACCGGCACCTAAAAATGTTGCGCCGGTTGCAGCCGTCGTCGCCCCCAAGGCAGCGCCTGTCAGTGCACCAGTAGCAACCGCACCAACGCCGGTTGCGGAGAAGCCTGCCCCCGCCCCCGTTACCGAGCCTGTGATTGCCCAGGCAATGCCAGTGAAGACCCCCGAAGCCGTAAAGACCGAAACCACGCCGATCGCCGCAACCGCGTCGCCGGCACCTCAACCTAAGAAGGAAGTCACCATGGAAAACAACGTCAAGAACACCGCCGAAAAGGCCCAGACCATGTTTGTTGAAATGAACGATCGCGCCAAGGCTGCGATGGAAAAGACCCAGGGCCTGTTTGCCGACATGAACGAATTCAACAAGGGCAATGTCGAAGCGCTTGTCGAATCGTCGAAGATCGCCGCCAAGGGCATCGAGACGCTGGGCCAGGACGCCGCTGAATATACCCGCAAGTCGTTTGAAGGCATGACCGCGATCGTCAAGAGCCTGGCCGCCGTGAAGTCGCCGACCGAGTTCATGAAGCTGCAGAGCGATTATGTCCGCACCTCGTTCGACTCGATGGTCGCCGAATCGTGGCGCAGCGACCGCCCGGCGAGGACGACGAGGGCACCGGCCTCGGCGTCGCCACCCGCACGCGTACCCGCACCAAGCAGCCGACACCCTATCGGGTGCTGATGCTCAATGATGATTATACCCCAATGGAATTCGTGGTGCTTTGCCTGCAGCGCTTCTTTCGGATGAGCATTGAAGAGGCGACTCGGGTGATGCTGCATGTCCACCAAAAGGGCGTCGGGGTCTGCGGGGTCTTCACCTATGAAGTGGCCGAAACCAAGGTCAGCCAGGTGATGGATTTTGCTCGGCAGAACCAGCACCCGCTGCAATGCACGCTCGAAAAGGCCTGAACACGCGCATCGGCTAGCGAGCCCGCAATATCGCTGATTGGCGGGCGCGATTGAGTCGCGCCCCTTGCGTGCCATCGCTGAGACGATAGAAGCTCGGCAATGGACAGAATCCTTATTCGCGGCGGCAAT
>JAIERC010000084.1 GCA_019747165.1 Sphingomonas sp.
GAGAGCCGGTCCCGGTCACCATTGCCGATGGCGTCCGGCCACCATTGGCTGCCAATCTCACCAGCCCGGCCGACAACGTCACCGATCCCGTTAAGGAGCCGTTGGCCGAACTGGGCGTTGCGCCGAGCGCCGAGACTGA
This sequence comes from Sphingomonas sp., assembly GCA_019747165.1. Classification (GTDB taxonomy): domain Bacteria; phylum Pseudomonadota; class Alphaproteobacteria; order Sphingomonadales; family Sphingomonadaceae; genus Sphingomonas. The sequence goes on from JAIERC010000084.1 coordinate 140, forward strand.
GGCGCTCAACACCACCACGCCCGCTCCAAATCATTCAGTGCGGAAATGATGCCGGTCAGCGTCGGGATCCGTCGGGGAAATTGCCCCACGCACCGGGTTTCCCCTGGTTCTACCGGGGCGTTTGCGCCAGCAACGGCGATGATTAATCACGAAATACTAGAACATATAAAGAACATACATAGTAATGTTGGCCCGCCCTAACCAGTAGTTCCCCGGTCTTCGCTTCGTTTCCCGTGAATTCCCCGAATTTCCCATTGCATCCCCGTCGTGCCCTTGTTAGACCTTTGGTTAACAGGGGCGGGCTCTCTTGTTGGCGATTCCAGGAGCTGCGGATGGCAAAAAAGCCGTTTCGCAGAATGAGAGAGCTTTGCGCACCACGAACGAGGTGGGCGTGTCTAACAAGGGCATATATCAGGGCTATGCGCTGCAGCAGGTTGACGACAAGGGTCGCGTCGCGATCCCGTCAACGCTGCGCGCAACGCTGATCGCCCGCAACCCGACCGGACCCGATCCCAAGGACTCGCTGTATGTCGTCGTCGGCGTACACGAGAGCGACCATTGCCTGATCGGCTTCGATATCGCTTATGGTGCCCAGCGTTTTGCGGATCTTGAGGCGCGCGCGCGTGACCATGCTGGCCCCGATGGCGCGCCGAATGATGTCATCCTGCGCGGCGGCATGGCGGTTGATACGCTGGCATTTGATGCGAGCGGTCGCTTCATACTGCCAAGCTGGCCGCGCAAGCGGGTAAGCATCGGCAAATATGCCTTTTTCTATGGTCTCGGCAATCATTTCGAAATCTGGGACCCGGCAAAGCTGATGGCATCGCCCCGCGCCACAGACATGATGAAGGACATGGTTGTGCATTTCCTCGATGAGCGCGGGGAAAGTTTGTGAACGCGCCGCATGTGCCCGTGCTGCTTGATGACGTGATTGCGGCGCTGGCGATTGTGCCGGGGGAGCGCCATGTCGACGCAACCTTTGGTGCTGGCGGTTATAGCCGCGCGATGCTGGCTGGCGGTGCGCAGGTGATCGCGTTTGATCGTGATCCCGATGCGATTGCTGGTGGTCAAGGGCTGGCCGAGGCGGCGGGCGGCGGCTTGACGCTGGTCCATGCGGTATTTTCCGCAATCGAGGCCGAACTGACGCAGCGCGATGCCGTGCCGGTTGACGGTGTGGTGATGGATATCGGCGTGTCGTCGATGCAGCTCGACCAGCCGGATCGCGGTTTTTCCTTCCAGGCTGATGGTCCGCTGGACATGCGAATGAGTCAGTCGGGCACCAGTGCGGCGGAATTCCTCAACGAAGCCGATGAGGAAGAGATTGCCGATGTGCTTCACCAGTTTGGCGAGGAACCGCGCGCCCGCCGCGTTGCTCGTGCGATCGTCGCTGCCCGCCCGCTCAAGACGACGCTCGACCTTGCCACCGTGGTGCGCCGCGCATTGGGGTATCGCCCGCATGACAAGAAGGACCCGTCGACGCGCACCTTTCAGGCGATCCGTATTCATTTGAACCGCGAACTTGGGGAGCTGGCCGATGGGCTGGCGGCGGCGGAACGAGTGCTGAAGCCGGGTGGCCGGTTGGCGGTGGTGACCTTCCACAGCCTGGAGGACCGGCTGGTCAAACGCTTCTTTCGCGAACGCAGCGGCGCGTTGCCCGGTGGATCGCGGCATTTGCCCCAGGTTGCCGCCAAGGCAGCGCCAAGCTTTGCAACCGTCGGCCGCGCGGTGCGCGCTGATGAAGAAGAGATTGCCCGCAATCCGCGGGCGCGTTCGGCAACTTTGCGGGTGGCACAGCGGACCGCTGCCGCGCCCTGGCCAAAGGGAGAGACAGCATGACGGCGGCGTATCGGTTGCGTGGGCTGGGTTGGTTTCTGAGCGGCGTGATTGTCGTACTCGGCTTCTATCTCGTGTCGCTCCAGGTGGCGGCCGAGCGCAAGCGCGTGGTGGATATGGATCGCAAGATATCCGTGGCCGAACGCGAGATTCGCGCGCTGGAAACCGAATTTGATACGCGCGCCAATCTTGCCCAGCTTGAACGCTGGAATGGCGATGTCTTTGCCCTGACTGCTCCGGGCTCTGACCAGTTCGTGCCCGACGAAGCAACGCTTGCATCAATCGATCTGCAGGCGCCACTTGGCCAGGCAGGCCGTGCTCAGGTTGCTTCTTATATCGTGCCCGCTGCCCCCCGGGCGGTGGAGACGATCGCGCCTGCGCCCCAACCCGCCAACCCGCCGATCGCCCCGGTTGTCCAGGCCACCCGCACGATATTGGCCAGCGTCGCGACGGTACAGCCACACCTTGGTGGCCAGCATGGGGCAACGATTGCGATGCTCGATCGGAAGCTGTTGAGTGATTCGACGATCGGCGATCTGGTCAATAGCGCGCGCGCTGAAGCGATCGGTGCCCGTTGAGCGTCCTGGTTGCCAGACCCGTCGCACCGCGCCGATTGGCCGGCCAGCGCCACCCGATGACGGTGGTTGCGCCGGTTCGGTTGATGATGTTGATGTTGATGATTGCCGCCGGGGTGGCGTTGATCCTGTTGCGCCTGGCGTTTCTGGCCGCCTTTGCTGAACCAGCGACGACCCGTGCCGGTGCCGCTGCGCTGGTGCCATTGCGCGGTGATATCGTCGATCGCAATGGCGCACCGCTTGCCCGCACGATTGATGCCTGGTCGATCGGTATTCACCCGAACAAGCTGGTCAATTCGCCCGAATTGCTGGCCGGCAAGTTTGCGGCGCTGATGCCGGAGCATGACCGTGCCTGGTATCTGGAACGGCTCCGTTCCGGCACGAATTTCTTCTTCCTCCAGCGCCGGGCGATGCCAGAACTAGTCAAGGCGGTGAATGCGCTGGGAGAACCAGCCGTTGATTTCGCGCGCGAGCCAGAGCGGCTTTATCCGCAATCGAGCATGGCCGCGCATGCGATTGGCTTTCTGAATGCCAATGGTATGGGGGTCAGCGGGATGGAGCGCACGCTTGAGCGCGCGCTGACCAACCCGATCGAGCGGTCGACACCCGTTGCTCTGTCGCTCGATTCGCGTGCCCAGGCGGCGTTTGAGAGCGAGCTTGGCAATGCGATGCTGTCCTTTAAGGCAAAGGGCGCTGCGGGCGTTATGCTAGACGTACACACCGGCGAAGTGATCGCGATGGTATCTTTCCCCGCCTATAACCCCAACAAAGTGGGCGGCGCGTCTCAAGATGGCATGCGGAACAATGTTACTCAATCGGTTTACGAGCTGGGATCGACCTTCAAGCCGATCACCATGGCGGCGGCGATCGATTCCGGGGTCGTCACTTCAATGTCGCGCCGGTTTGATGCGCGTGCGCCCCTAAAGATCGGCCGGTTTCAGATCAAGGACGATCACCCGCAACGCCGCTATCTGGATATTCCCGAAACGCTGGTTCATTCGTCCAATATTGTGACGGCCCGAATCGCCGATGAACTTGGTGCCGATCGGATGCAGGCGATGTTCCGCAAACTCGGCTTTGATACTCGCCCCGATATCGAATTACGTGAAAAGCAGCGCCCGCTCTGGCCCAGTTATTGGGCGCGCGTATCCGTGATGACCAGCGGCTATGGCCACGGGATTGCCGTGACCCCGCTGCATTTGGCCAGCGCCTATGCCGCTCTGGTCAATGGGGGAATCTGGCGGCCGGCGACCCTGA
>JAIERC010000160.1 GCA_019747165.1 Sphingomonas sp.
GAAACAGCATTGCGACACGCCGAGGCGACCGCTCGGGATGCCGCAGAAGTGCTGAGCCATGCGCGTGAAGACCGGGCGGGTGCGGCCGCACGCGCGGAAAATCAGGATAGCCGCCGGATCGAACTGGGCCGCGTATCCGGCGAGCGATTTGAATGCCCCGCCCCGGTCCTGCCCGAAAAAATCGGGTTTTCGGTCGATGACATTCGTAGCCCGGCAGATGAATCTGCCCGCCATGAACGGCTTTCGCTGGACCGCGAGCGCATTGGTCCGGTCAATCTGGTCGCCGAAAATGAACTCAATGAGCTCGATGCGGCGCGCACCGCCAATGCCGCAGAGCGCGAGGAGCTGGGGCTTGCCGTCCACCGGCTGCGCGGGTCAATCGGCAATCTCAACCGCGAGGGTCGGCAACGGCTGCTGGCGGCGTTCGAGGCGGTCAATGGCCATTTCCAGCGATTGTTCACTACCTTGTTCAACGGCGGCCACGCGCATCTGGAACTGATCGATTCGGATGACCCGCTGGAAGCCGGGCTTGAGATCATGGCCCAGCCACCGGGTAAAAGACTGCAATCGCTGACCTTGCTGTCGGGCGGTGAGCAGGCGCTGACCGCGGTCGCGCTGATCTTTGGCCTGTTCCTCACCAATCCGGCGCCGATTTGCGTCCTCGATGAGGTCGACGCCCCGCTCGACGACGCCAATATCGAACGGTTCTGCGATCTGCTCGATGCGATGACGCGCGAAACCGCGACGCGCTATCTGATTGTGACGCACAATGCCGTGACGATGAGCCGGATGCACCGGCTGTTCGGCGTGACGATGGTCGAACAGGGGGTCAGCCGGCTGGTCTCGGTCGATCTGGGCGGTGCGGAACAGCTGCTCGCGGCCGAATAGGGCCCGATTTTCCTGCCTGTCCAACGCTGCGCCAGCCCGCTATCCCCACCACGCCGCGTGACTGGCGATTTGGGTGGAGCACCACCGGGAAGCGCGGGGCATCGATGCCGCATCGCCTGAGCTCCCTCTTGCTGCCAAGGAGCATCGTATGACCCAACCAGCCGTCGATCCGATCCATATCGCTTTCCTGTTGTTCCCAAATGTTACCCAACTCGACCTGACCGGTCCCGCGCAGGTGCTGTCGCGCCTGGGCAACGCGACCATCGACCTTGTCGCGCAATCGCTCGACCCGGTGCCGACAGATGCGGGCTTTGCCCTGCTGCCGACCGCGACATTTGCAACCGCGCGCGCGCCCGATATTCTGTGTGTGCCGGGCGGCTTTGGGACGAGCGACGCGATCGAGCATGCCGCCACGCTGGCATGGGTAACCAAAGCGGCACAGCAGGCGCGCTGGGTGACGAGCGTGTGCACCGGATCCTTGATCCTAGGCGCGGCCGGTTTGTTAAGGGGGTACCGCGCCACCACCCACTGGGCGTCGCATCACTTGCTCGACCAATTTGGCGCCGTGCCGGTACGCGAACGGATCGTGTTCGATCGCAACCGCGTTACCGGTGGTGGCGTTACTGCCGGCATCGATTTTGCGCTGGCGCTGACCGCGGCGATCCGGGGCGATGACCATGCCCGGCTGGTCCAGTTGAGCCTGGAATATGATCCTGCGCCGCCGTTCGACGCCGGATCGCCCGGCCGCGCCGGCGACACGATTGTGGCGCGCTATCAGGCGCTGGCCGCGCGCAGCAGCACGGATCGTGAGGAGCGGATGGCCGCGGCGGCGGCAAGGCTCAATGCTTGGCGCGCAGACCCCTGATCTTCAGCCAGACAAAGGCGACAATCGCCAGCACGAGCAATATGCTGATCACCAGCTCGGCGGAATGAAAAGCGGCCTTCAACCGCGGGTCGCTGTCCCATTTGTCGCCCAGCGTCATCCCCAGCCACGCCAGCCCACCGCACCACACAACCGATCCGATCGATGTGTACAGATGAAAATGCGCGCGGTGCATGCGCCCCAGACCCGCGGGAATGGCAACAAAGGCACGCACGATCGGAAGCATACGACCAACCAGCGCGGCAACATTGCCCCAGCGATCGAAAAAACGCTCGGCAAGATCAAGATGATGACCGTCAATCAGGACATAACGGCCATAGCGTTCGATCAGCGGGCGCCCGCCGCGCTTGCCGATTTCATAGCCGATCGCCGCGCCGATATTTTCGCCGACGACCGCTGCAATCACCACCCCGGGCAGCGTGAAGGTGCCCAGTGAAACAAGGTAACCGGCAAACGGCATGACGATTTCCGAAGGGATCGGCACACCCGCGCTGACCATCGCCATCAACAGGGTGATGCCGGGATAGCCGACCGCCGTGATGATAGCGATGGCGAATCCGGCGATCAGGCTGAGAAGCTTTGCAATCATGGTGCGCGCGCTTGCGGGAAAATGCCGGCGTTGGGAAGTAGTTTTCGCCGCGCCGGTCAGTTTGACGGATGCGGCATGTGATCGATCCATTGCCGCAACATCGCCAGCCCCTCGCGGTGCGTGGTCGCCCTGCCCAGTTCGGGCATGGCAATGCCGGGCTCGGTGCTCGATAACCGGTAGATCAGGATCGAATTGTCCGGCTTGCCGGGATCGATCACCAGTCCCGCCGTGCCGCTGCCGCGTCCGGCGGCAACGGGATGTTTGCCAATGCCCCGGGCGACGCCGTCAGCGCGATCCCAGTCAAGGAACAGGCCCGAATTGCTCGCGGCGCCGGCGGGGTTGTGACAATGCGCGCAATTCACGTCCAGATAGGCGCGTGCACGATCATCAAGCGGCGCGGCCGGATCATCCCAGCGGGCAAGATGGGGTGCGCTGGCGGGCGCCTTGTCGAGCATGTCGGCGGCGACGAGCCCGGCGAGCTGATGACCGTCGTTCAGATTGCGGGCTTTTGGGCCGATCGGCGTCACGCGGCCGGCCAGCGCATGGCATTCCTTGCACTGATTCTGGTTGGGAATGGCATAGCTGATCGATCGCTGCGCGCCCGCCGCATCGGTGAACTGCACGGCGATACGCCCGCCGGCGCGTTTCAGATCAGCCTGACTGCCATCCTCATTCCAGGCATAAGAGACCGCTTCCCACCCCCGCGCCCGGTGGAGCAGAACGCGGGTTTCGATCTTGCGATAGGCACTGCCCTCGCGATAGCCAAAGGTCTTGATCAGCGCGCCGCCAACCGGGATGTCGATCAGCCCGCCGCCGCGATAGCCGGCGCGCATGCCCTTGGGCAGATAAAGAAATCGGTGCTTTTCGGCATAGTCCGAAAACAGCGGCGTGATCAGCGCATAGGGCATGACCCGGTCGGCAGGCCGTTCGCGTTTCAGATCCGCGAAAAAACCATAGTCCGACAGGTGCGGCGCAAAGCCGTCGCCAGCAACGACCGCATCATTCACGCTGGCGGCAGGCATCGCCGCCACGGCCATCACCGACGCCGCCCCGACGATCAGCAGCCGGGCCAGTCGATCGACAACGACCATCACCGCGCAGCGTCCTCCATCGCGCTGTGGAGCATAATAGCCGGCAATTCCCCCATGCGCTTGGCTTGTGGCAGGTCGATCGGCGCCGGGTGCGCGCTGGCAAGCGGCGCGCCCAAGGCAACGCCCAGGCTGATCACCGGCACTTTGTCCAGCACCGCCAGTTCGGTCGCATCACCAGCGCCGTCCCAGACAACCGGCGGCAACGATCCGCCCATGGCGGCGGCGATTTCCTTGCCGCCGGGAAAGCCGGGCGCAAAGCCGGCCTTGCCCTGGACATTGTTCCACAGCTTCACCGCGCGCGGCGACGGATCATAACGCTGATCCGTAAATGCCAGCCGGTAGGACGTGATCAT
>JAIERC010000481.1 GCA_019747165.1 Sphingomonas sp.
TGCGGATGACGGGCATGATGCCCAAGGAAATCGATATCGCGCCGTTGCTTGTCGAAGCGAAGCGCCAGTTGCACGAAGAAGCCGATTACGTCCGCGAAGGCGCGCAGATGGCGCGCTTCAGGGCCTTGCTGGCTGACGATCCGGGATTTGTGGTGCCGCTGCTCGACGAAGAATTTACCAGCGGTCAGGTGCTGGCGATGAGCTTTATTGAGGGCACCGCGATCGAAAATCTGGTCGATGCCCCGCAGGAGGAGCGCGATCGGGTGATGAGCGCGCTGATCCGGCTGGTCTTGCGCGAACTTTTTGAATTCGGTCTGATGCAGACCGATCCGAATTTCGCCAATTTCCGCTATCAGCGCGACACCGGCAAATTGGTGCTGCTTGATTTCGGCGCAACGCGCGACGTGACGCCAAAGACGGCAGCGGGCTATCGCGGGCTGCTGAGCGCGGGACTGGATGGGGATCGTGATGCGGTCGCCGCCGCCGCCGTGGTAGCCGGCTTTCTCGGCGACCAAACGCTCGAGCGCCATCCTGTGTTGATCGGCCAGATGATCGACATCATCATCGCTGAAATGAACCGTCCCGGCCATTTCGATTTTGGCGACCGTGCCTTTGTCGGCGCGCTGAAGGATCAGGGCATGGCGATCGGCCAGGATCGCGGCGCGTGGCATATGCCACCGATTGAAATGTTGTTTGCACAGCGCAAGATCAGCGGCACCGCGTTGCTCGCGGCCAGGCTCAAGGCAAAAGTCGCCGTGCGCGAGATGGTCGAGCGCTATCGCGCCTGATTAGAGTCTGATGACTTTGGATCGGACCAACCCAAACCCCGTTCGCCCTGAGCGAAGTCGAAGGGCATGCGAAGCGCGTGGGCTTCGACTTCGCTCAGCCCGAACGGCTATATCGTTGAACCGACCTAAAGTCATCACGCTCGAGGCTTAATCGAGCAGCGACAACAGCCGAACGCCCGCATCAAAATCGGCGCGGTGCGCAGTGCGGGTGGCGATGGCGAGATCGTCATCGCCCCATTTTTCGACCTGCCACGCTTCGTCAATCTGCGCGGCGTGCCAGATCTGCCCGGCATCGGCAGCGCCTTCGATCAGCGCGAGGCCAGCGATCAGCGATCCGGTAATCGTGACGATAGGGGACAGCCCGGCTAGTTCGAAAGCGCTGCGCGTTGCAACCGCCTCGCCCAGTCGCGTGAGTGTCAGCGACGGCTGAGCGCGGTGGATGATGCCGCTGACCGTGTCGATATGGATATCATAGCGCCGCCGTGCCCAATCGAGCAGCGGATCCCAGGCGGCGGCCTGCCGCGCCACCAGCGTTTCAGGGGCCTCGGCCCGGTAGCACAGCAGATCGCTTTCGGCATAAGCGGCGAGATTGGCGATGAAGGGGTCGGGATCAGGCGCAATGCGCTCAATCGCGACATTGGCAAGGCCGGTCAGGGGCATTGCGCGGGGATCAATCTTCTCCCCCACCGCGCGCCATTCAACGGCAATAGCGTTAGCAAGAGCCGGATGCGGCAGGGCCAGCGGCAATCGCCCGGGGGTGCGGACCGGCCGCCCGTCAAGCGTGATCGCATGGCCATCGGGTCCGGCCGCAACGCTTACCTCCGTCCAGAATCGCTTCACGGCTGGGGCGGGGTCCGCCACCGGGCCGCCAGCGCGCGCGGCACCAGCGCCATCATCGCCATCGATGACAAAACGATCGCCACACCCAGGATTTGGGGGCCAAGGCTATGCGCCCGCCCCAGCAGCACAACACCGAACGCTGCGCCGCCGGCACCGGCAAGCCGCGCTGCCGTCATCATGAAATACCGCTGCCGCGATACATTGTCAGGATCAGTCATGGTGCCTCCACAGCATGGGCAAGCCCCGCCACATCGGCGACGATCACATCGGCACCCGCCGCGATCAGTTCATCCGCCGGATGATAGCCCCAGGCAACACCAATTGCGCGGGTGCCGGCGGCGCGCGCCATTGCCATGTCGAAACTGGTGTCGCCGATCATCACCGTTTCGGCGGCGCGCGCGTCCGCATCTGCCATAGCGGTCTCGATCATTGAAGGGTGCGGTTTGGATGGGTGGCGATCTGCGGTTTGCAGCGTCATGAACCAGTCGATGATGCCATGATGGGTCAGCACATGCGCCAGTCCGCGATCGGATTTGCCGGTTGCGACGCCCAATGCCCATCCGTTCGCACGCAACGTTTCAAGTGTGTCGATCATGCCATCATAGAGCGGTTCCTCCGCCATTGCGCCGGTGCTGCGCAGCCGGAAAAAGGCAGCCTTATAGTCATCAGCGAGCGCCAAATGCTGCGCATCATCGGCACCGGGGAGCAGGATCCGCATCGCCTCGACCAGGCTCAGGCCGACAATGTTGCGGATCGCTGGGCGCGGCGGCGGGACCAGCCGGGCACCGTCAAACGCTTCTTCAACAGCGCGACAGATATTGTGCTGGCTGTCGACAAGCGTTCCGTCGCAATCAAAAATGGCAAGGCGGGTCATTAGGGTGGCGATAGCGCAGTTGGTCGCATCGGCGCAAATGATCGGTTGAGGTAGTAGGCGGTTACCAGTTGCCGCTTTGCGAGTAATGGTCGCCGTGCCGCGAATATGTCGCTTAGCGCGGTGGACCACCATTACCTGGCGCACCGCGCTGGCCAATGTCGCCGCCGCCTGCTCTGGGCGGTCCTGCCGATGATCCAGGCCCTGCACGTTGCTGGTCGCGACCATTTTGTGGGCCGGGCATACCCGCGGGGCGCCCAAAGCTGGGTGGCCCTGCCTGGCGCTCGATCATACCGCGAAGTCGCGGGCCAACCACGATCGGCGGCAGCGGTGGGCTGCCCTGGCTGGGGAAGTACAGCGCTTGCCCTGCCTTCCGAAGCGACGTCACTTCGCCACGCGCGGTCAAATCAATCCCACCACCCTCGTCGCCCGGATCGGACAGAATGATCAGCGTTGCTGTTTCCGATGCCTCACCAGCTTGAGCAATGGCGGGGTTGATTTGTTGGTAAAGTTTAAGCGCGTCGGGCCCGATGACACCTGTTACGATTGTCCCGCGGATGCCGATTGTGCCGGCGGGCGTAACAATTGCTGTCTGACCGGGATAGCCGTGGGTTGGCTTACCCGAGACGAAACGAAATGCCCCTTTGACAAAACTGATCGTCATCTTGCTGGCATTGCGCTTCGAATCGAAGATGAAATCGTCAATGCGCACCTGGGCATTGGCACCAATGCTGAACTGGGTCGTGTCGGCCAGGATGATGCCGACCGCCGATTTTGCTCCGGTGGCAATGACGTTGTTTTGGAAGACCGCAGCATTGGTCTGAAGCCGAACGGGCGCCGTTGCGGGTGTGGCAATCGTCGCCACGTTTCGAACGACAGCCGCCTTGCCGACCGGATCAGTCGTCGCACCGGCACCAAGCAGGAGCCCGCAAAGCGCAAGAAGCGCAAGCGGTACACCAAGAGCCAATCGTTCCATCGGTTAAATAGATATATACGCAACGATGGCGTCAATCCGCGCACGCCTCGATCACCGTAAAAATTAAAAAAGGCCGGGGGTTTGCGCCCCCGACCTTTTTTTGGATGCTGCTTGGTTAGGCAGGCTATGGCAATGCAAGTTATCAGGGGCAGGATGCCCGGCATCCGACAGATCATGCCGGGAGCATGACCGACCCGTAACTCACCGACAATGTTGATTTTGTGTCCGAGCGAGCCTGGGCTCGCTCGGTCCAAAATCAGAAGTCCATGCCGCCCATGCCGCCCATGCCGCCGCCGCCGCCCATCGACATGGCGGGCTTGTCTTCTGGCAG
>JAIERC010000005.1 GCA_019747165.1 Sphingomonas sp.
GGAGAGCGATGATGTCAGGCAAGAGCGGGGCCACCCGGTGGGTGATCGTGGCGATGGTGTTCTTCGCGATCATGCTCAATTATGTCGATCGGCAGATATTGGCGCTGCTGAAACCGACATTGGAGGCGGAGTATCACTGGTCCGACCAGGATTACGCCAACATGGTCTCCGCGTTTCAATTTTCGGCAGCGGTCGCTTTTTTGGGCACCGGCTGGTTCATCGATCGGGTAGGGTTGCGCCTGGGCTTTGCGATTGGCGTCGCGGTCTGGAGCATCGCCGGGATGGCCCATGCCTTTGCGACCGGAGTCATCGGGTTCGTCGCGGCGCGGGTCGTGCTGGGGGCAGCGGAATCGATTGGGACGCCGGCAGCGGTGAAATCGGCTGCGACCTATTTCAGCCAAAAGGAACGCTCGATCGCGCTGGGGGTCGGCAATACGGCACCCAATATCGGTGCGATCGTGACGCCGCTGGCGATCCCGGCGCTAGCGGTAGCATTTGGCTGGCGCGCGGCGTTCCTGATCGCGGGCGGGCTTGGGTTAATATGGGTCGCGGCCTGGTTTGCCGTCCGGGTTCAGCCGGTTGCGGTCGACGGTGAGCAGCCGACACCAATCGCCTGGACGGACTTGCTCAAGGATCGCAAAATTGTCGCGCTCGCAGTGGCCAAAGTGCTGTCAGATCAAGTGTGGTTCTTCATGCTGAGCTGGCTGCCTGATCTGTTCCACCGGCTGTTCGGCTTGCCACAGGGGACGGTGGGGCTGCCGGTCGCCTTGGTCTATGTCTTTGCCGCATTGGGGGCGCTGACCGGCGGCTGGCTGCCAACGCGGATGATGGCCCATGGCTGGAGCGTCAACCGCGCGCGCAAGACGACGTTGCTGATCTATGCCGTGCTGATCCTGCCGGTGTCGCTGGTGTTGCTGGTGTCGAGCCCGTGGAGCGCGGCGCTGCTGCTGGGCCTTGGCTTGTTCGCGCATCAGGGTTTTTCGACCAATTTGTTCGGCTTTGCGACCGATGTGTTTCCGGCACGGATTGTCGGCTCGGCGGTTGGGATGGCGGCGTTTTGCGGCAATATGTGGTCGATCGGACTGATCCAGCTCGCTGCCTATTCGCTCTCGCAGGGCTGGGGCTATGGCCCGTTGCTGGCGATTTGTTCGGGCAGCTATTTGCTGGCGTTGCTGTGTATCCAGCTGCTGGTGCCCGTGATTGTGCCCGTTGATGAAAGCGAGCGCGGCACCGGATTGGCGATGGCGCACTAAGCAGCATTTTTAGCCAATAGGGAATCGGTTTTTGGGGGATTGACGGTTAAGTTAGCATTTGCTAACAGACTGATCATGACGACGCCTTTCCATCTGTCGAGCGAGCTCGATCCACCCGCCAAGCGCGCAATTGTCACGACCGCGCTTGAGCTGTTTTCGATGCACGGCGTCGATGGCGTCAATATTCGCGACATCGCGGCTGGTGCCGGGTTCACCAACCCGGCCATCTTCCGCCATTTCGCCAGCAAGGAAGCCCTGGCGCAAGCGTTGTTTGATCGCTGCTACGCCGCACTGGCGCATAGCCTGACCGCTGAACCAGCGACGGCGTTGCAAGACCGGCTGATCGCCTGTGTAGCGCTGATCAAGGCAGCGCCGCAGGCGGTGCATTTCGTTTTGGAAAATCTTCGTCGCTACTGGTCGACCCTGCCCGAAGCACAACGCGCGCTGCCGCTGCCCGCCCGGATGCGCTTGCTGGTTGAGGCCGAGCAGGCCGCCGGACGGATCAGCGCCACTGTCGAGCCCGGCTTGGCCGCCATCCTGTTGCTCGGCGCGCTTGGGCAAGTGGCGCGGCTCGCGCTGTTTGATGAGCTGCCTGACCCGGCGGAGCATTTTGCCCAATCCTTATGGACCTTGTTGTTTCGTGGACTGGAGAATTAAGTCATGTCTCATGTGTTAGCAAATGCTCACTTTGCCCCTGATGCCCTGCCATGGGCGCTGATCGGGCCCACCGGCGTGACGGGGCGGATGATTTTGGAACGCGCGCTGGCGCTGGGGTATCGACCGCGTCTGATCGGCCGCGATCCCGCCAAGCTGGCAGCGCTCGCCTCGCCCGCCCAGCTCGACTGGGTTGCCGTTGATCTGCGCGACGGTGCGGCGCTGCAGCAGGCCCTGGCCGGGCAAAGGCTTGTGCTCAACGCGGCCGGTCCATTCGCCACGACCGCGCCTTTGGTGATTGCCGCCGCGATCGCTGCGGGAATCGACTATCTGGACCTGAATGGCGAACTTTCTGCGCTGGAGGCAATGTTCGAGCAAGACGCGGTCGCCCGATCGGCAGGGGTCGCGTTGGTCGGTGGCGTCGGCTTTGGCATCGCTGCCAGCGACGGGCTGGCCATGCAGGTCAGCGCGCGATTGGGCGGGGCTGAATGGATGCGAATTGCCGTCGCCGCAGATTCGGGTTTTGGCTCTCCAGCCGTGGCGGAGAGCACCGTGGCCGTGATTGCAGGAGGCGGTCGCGAAGTGCGCGCTGGGGCGATCATTCGCCGCAAATTAGCGCGCGCACGCTGGCGCGAAACGGGCCTTGATGGAGTTCGGCACCCTTTCGCCAGCGCACCACTCGCGGATCTCGCGGCGGCGCGGCGGGCGACTGGGACGCGACGGATCATCGCTGGCGTCCCAATGGCGCATGGTCAGGCGCGCCTGCTGTCGGTCATCGCGCCGCTGTTACCGACTCTGCTCAAATTGCCTCCGGTTCGGCGCGCCATGGCGCAGGCGGGGGGGCATGCCGGTGCGGCAAAGACCGCCTTCCGCTCGCATGTATGGATCACGGCCGGACGAGGGAAGGCAACCGAGACTGCCAGGCTTGATGCGGGAGAAGGGTTTGCCGCTACGGTCGACATCGCGATGGCAGCGATCGCGCGGACCCTCGCGCAGCGCCCGACCGCTGGCGCTCACAGCCCGGCAACCGCGTTTGGCGCCGACTTCGTCAGCGCGATTCCCGGTATCTCGATCCGCTTTGGGCATTGAAGGGCCCGGGAAAGGCCCGGCCAGCTTGCGCCGACCGGGCCCCAATATTTCTGCGCTCAGATCAGAAATTCACGCGACCCGTCACGCCGAAATAACGATTTGCTTCCCGCGGGATGATGTAGCGGAAGCTGCCACCCGGCCCGCCGCTGGTGATCGAAGACGCAAAGCTGGTGTCGAGCAGATTCTTGACCTGAAAGCTCAGGCGATAGCGATCCTTTGAATCGACAATCGCCGCCGTCAGATCGATCAGGCCATAGGGCTTGATCGTCGTCGCCGCGCGCACCGCCGCACTGGCATCAAATTGCGACAATTGGCTCGACTGATAGGAACCTTGCGCCCCAAATTCGAAATCGACGGGCAATGTGGACCGATAACGATAGTTGATGCCAAGCGATCCCTTGAAGCGCGGGGCGTAACCCAGCACGGTTCCCGACGGGATAACTGCGGCCCCGGGGGGAGCCCGGAACTCATCGACATGCGCATCGGTATAGGCAAGGCCGCCACTGATGTTCAGATCGCTTACCGGCCGCCAGATTACATCGGCTTCGAAGCCACGAGTCGAAATCTTGCCAGCATTGGTAAAGCGCGTAACGACAACGCCCGCCACAAGATCCGGGTTATTGGCCTGGAAGTTATCATATGTTGCATAATAGGCCGCCAGATTGATGACTAACCGTCCGCCATCCAAGCTGTTCTTCAAGCCAATTTCATAACTGTTCGAGGTTTCCGGCTCGATCACATTGGTACCGGTCGCCGTCAGATTGAAGAAGATGTTATAGGCTGGTCCCTTATAGCCGCGCGCGTAGGTGGCGTAGAAAGTCG
>JAIERC010000305.1 GCA_019747165.1 Sphingomonas sp.
ATCGGGCACGCCAGAGACACAAAAAGCCGCGTGCTCCCTATCGCGGGAACCGCAGCTCGTAGCGTCTCTGATACCAAAGTCTTCCATACGATCGAGGCACTGCGCGACTGCGCCTCATTTCCCGAAGACTGTGGTGGAACGCGCCATATAGGAACCGCGTTTCCTGCTGTCAAATCCGTCTTGCTGTAAATCCGATCGAAAAGTGGCGCGGCCTCGGTTCGGTGCCGCCCGGCGACCGGTCCCGTGCCAATTTAATGCGCTTGCAGGGCAAATGTTGGGCTGATGTTCGCCAAAAAATCGCTATGCCGGGCGCGTGAACAATCGACGATTAATCCACGGGCAGATGCGTACAGCCACCTCTCTGGCCAAGACCCGTGCCGGGATTCTAGCGGGGATTCTGGCCGGGATTTCGATCGCTGCGACCATGATGGTTGCCGCTTCGGACATTGCCTCGGCTCAAGATGCGCCCGCTGCCAGCCCTTCTGCCGCACCCAATGCGCCGATATCGCCATCCAATCGTGTTGCGCGCCCTGCGCTTCTTCCGCCGGACGTGACGCCGGAGGCCGATCTCAGCGATCTGGTCACCGGCATAGCGGTTCGCCCACCGCAGCGGCGCGCGGCTGCATCGCCGTCTGCGGCCAGGGGCGCGCCTTCAACAACGTCACCCTCGCCAAATCCAAACGTGCGATCAGCGCCAACGGTGCTGCCAACCGCTCCAGCATCGCCACCTGTGTCACCCGAAGTGGCCAGGCCATCAATCGGGCTGGATCGCCCTCTGCCCTTGCCGTCGAGCCCGCCGGTCCCGGTGACGGCCCGCACGCCGCTGAGCAATCGGCCCGGCCCCGCGTCCTTGTCGATGACCGATCCACGATCATGGGCCTGGATCGCGGGTCTTGTTTTGATCGGCGGCGGGATTGGCGTGCTGGCGGTGTTGCTGCTGAATGCCCGCCGACGCCGGAAAAACGAGGCTGATCGTCCCGTCGTGACGCCGCCGCCAGCACCTGTGTCGCAACCACCCCAGCCAAGCGCGCCGCCGACCCTTGCGCCCTTGCCACCGCCGCCGCCTATGGAGCCGCCAAAGCCGCGCGTCACCGCGCCAGTAATCCGGCCCTGGCTGGAGGTGGATTTCGTGCCCCGCCGTGCCGGGCAGAATCTGACGGGCGCAGCGGTCGAATTCGAATTGGCGGTGCGCAATATCGGCTCGCGGCCAGCGACTGATATTCGCGTGCTGGTGCAACTTTTGACCGCCAATCCCCAACAAAATGCGCACCTGGCGGCAGCATTCGGCCAGCCGGTCGACAATCCGGTCATTGCGCCTTTTGAACTTGCCCCGGGCGAACTGATATCGGTCAACGGCATTGGCACGCTGCCGGCTGACAAGATCAGTCAGGTAGAAATGCAGGGGCGGCCGATGTTCGTGCCGATCATGGCAGTCCGCGTCGTTTATGGCTGGGCGGAAAACCGCGGCCCCAACGGCAGCACCGCCAACGCCTATATCCTGGGCATCGATCGCGACGGGCAGAACAAAATGCAGCCCTTTTGGATGGATCAGGGGCCGCGCATGGCCGATCGCATTGCTTTTCGGCTGCATGACATGGGCATGCGTCAGTAACGAAAGCGCTTGCGCCTTTAGGCGCGGATGACACTAATGCCGTCCATCGGTGTTGGTGGAGACAATCATGGTACGTAAAATCGTTGGGCTGGCCATGATGGCTGCATGTGTCGCCGCGCCTGTCGCCGCGCAACAGGCCGTCGCCCCGGCGATTGTCGCCAATGATGTGCCCGCCAATTTCACGCCCCCCATCACCGCCAATGATTATGTGCGGCGCGAAGCCATGGTGCCGATGCGCGATGGCACCAAGCTGTTTACCGTCATCTTGATCCCCAAAGGCGCGGCTGATGCGCCGATCGTGCTGACGCGCACCCCCTATAACGCCACTGCGCGGGCCAGCCGGATGGACAGCCCGAACCTGCTGTCCACCTTGCCGCTTTCGGATGAGCCGTTCGTCAATAACGGCTATATTCGCGTCTATCAGGATATTCGCGGCAAATATAAATCGGAAGGTGACTACATCGTCACCCGGCCCGTGATCGGCGCGCTCAACCCGACCAAGGTCGATCACGTTACGGATGCCTATGACACGATCGACTGGCTGGTGAACAAGGCCAATCTGCCCGAATCCAACGGCAAGGTCGGTATGATCGGTTCGTCCTATGAAGGCTTTACCGTCGTCATGGCGCTGCTCGCGCCGCATCCCGCGCTAAAGGTCGCAGCGCCAGAAAGCCCGATGATCGATGGCTGGATGGGCGATGACTGGTTCCATTACGGCGCTTTCCGCCTCGCCAATATCGGCTGGATCGCCTCGCAAACCGGATACAAGGGCAAGGGGCAGGACCCGGCCACCGGCATTTACGATAATTATGAAGAGTTTCGCCGGCTCGGCGGGGCAGCGGAATGGGCGGTTGCGTCGGGCTTTGATCAATTGCCGGCCTGGCAGAAAATGGTCGCGCACCCCGCCTATGATGACTTCTGGCAGGGGCAGGCGCTCGACAAGCTGCTCGCGGCCAATCCGTCGAACATCCCGACCATCTGGGAACAGGGGCTGTGGGATCAGGAGGATATCTATGGCGCGATCACCGCGTGGGAGGCGCTAAAGGCCAAGGGCAAGCTCGGCAATAACTTCCTCGTCATGGGGCCCTGGCGGCACAGCCAGATCAACCGCGAGGGCAGGGAGCTTGGTCCCTTCAAATGGAATGGCGATACCGCCGCGCAATTCCGGGAAGAGATGGTCCTGCCGCTGTTCAACCGCTATCTGAAAGATGGTCCAGCGGTGTCGCTGCCTACCGCCGCCATTTACAACACGGGTGAGAACCACTGGGATCATTTCGCCACCTGGCCGCTTGCCTGTGAAAGCGGGTGCGCCGCGCCGCTCACCCCGATCTATCTGCAGGCGGCAGGCGGGCTCGGCTTTGATAAGGCCGCAGCAGGCGAGGACAGCTATGTCTCCGATCCCGATAAGCCCGTGCCGCATCTGCCCCGCCCGGTGAATTTCGATGATGGCCGCTGGCCCGACTGGCTGGTGCAGGATCAGCGCAGCGCCGATGGCCGACCCGATGTGATGACCTACCAGACGCCGGTGCTGACCAAGGCGGTACGAGTCTCCGGCGCGCCGATCGCCGATATCGTCGCCAAGACGACGGGTACCGATGGTGATTTCGTGGTGAAGGTGATTGACGTCTATCCAGACGAAGTAGCGGGCAATGCGAAGATGGGTGGTTACCAGCTTGCCATCTCGCTCGACATTTTCCGGGGCCGCTACCGCGACAGCTTTGCCAAGCCGAGCGCGATCCCGGCGGGCAAGGTGCAGCGCTACAAATTCCGTCTGCCGACGGTCAATCATGTCTTCCAGCCGGGCCACCGGATCATGGTGCAGGTCCAGTCATCGCTGTTCCCGCTTTATGATCGCAACCCGCAGAAATACGTCCCCAACATCTTCCTCGCCAAAAAGGCGGATTACCAAAAGGCGACGATCACGCTGCAACGCGGCGGCGCGATGCCCAGCGCGGTGTGGCTGCCGGTGGTGCCAGTCGATCAGTCGGGCGCGATGGCGGCCAAGCGATAACGGCGCGAATGAAAAAGGGGCGGCCCATTGCTGGACCGCCCCTTTTTTTGTTCGGCCCGGCATGGGCAAAAGCCCATGCCGTCGGATGCGGGCGATGCCCGCACCGGCCGGCCTTGCGGGGGCACGCGCCGCTTGCGCTGCGCGTGCCCCCGCGGCGGCTTACATGTGTTCGACGGTCGCGCCAGCTTCTTCAAGC
>JAIERC010000483.1 GCA_019747165.1 Sphingomonas sp.
CCCGACGCCATCTTGCCTTTGGCCACGGCATCCACCGCTGCGTGGGCGCCCGGCTCGCCGAGTTGCAGATCAGCGTTCTGCTGGAGGAAATGGCCAAGCGCCGGATGCGGGTGAACGTGACGGGCGAACCGGAGCGGGTCGCGGCCTGCTTCGTCCATGGCTATCGCAAATTGCCGGTAACGATCAGCAAATATTGACCAAGCGGCGTTTTTTCGGCGGCATCGTAACCGCCGGGGGCATTCGTCCGTATCCAAGGTATCGCACCTGTAGGGAGCCCCAAAGATGACTGATCGCCGCCAGTTCCTGTCCCTTGCCGCTGTAGGCAGCGCCGCCGCCGCGCTGTTTGGTTGGCGCACTTCGCCTGCATCGGCAAAGGCTGGATTCGAATATGAACTCACTGATGCCCAGTGGAAGGCGAAGCTCTCGCCAGCGGCCTATCGCACGCTGCGGCACGAAGCCACGGAATATCCCGGCACCAGCCCGCTCAATCATGAAAAGCGCGCCGGAACCTTTGCGTGTGCTGGCTGTGCGCTGCCGCTTTTTTCATCGACGACCAAGTTTGACAGCGGCACCGGCTGGCCAAGCTTTTTTCAACCGCTCCCCCATGCTGTGTCCACACGGGTTGATGGCAGCCTGATTTTTGAGCGGACCGAAGTGCATTGCCGCCGCTGTGGCGGGCATCTTGGCCATGTGTTTGACGATGGCCCGGCGCCGACTGGCAAGCGTTATTGCATGAACGGCGTGGCGATGACCTTCCACCCCCAACAAAAGGCGGCCTGAGCCGCACAAAACCGATAGCGCCGTCCCCGCACTAGCGGGGGCAGTGCATCGGCATATCCATGCTGTCAAAAAGCGACGGAGCCCAACAGGCCGAGAATGACGGGTGATGGGGTCGCATTGTCAGCGACCAACAGCGGGGCGTTGGGCGCATTGCCATCAAGCGGCGCGGCCTGCGGAGAGTGACCAGCATAGATGAAGCCCTTGGTGGGATAGGCGGACTTGCCAAGGTCGCGCAGCGGGCCATACCAGACGCGCACTTCGCTCCAATCGCCTGCCACCGATACGTCAACCGCGCGGACATCACGTTCAATCCCGCCGGGGCGCGACCAATTGGCATGGGTCAACAAAATTTCGCGGTCACTGACGATCTGGCTGACCATCGCGACATGGCCCAGCCGCATTCTGCCGGTCGCGGCAAAGGCAAGCACGGCGCCAATCTTTGGCGTGGTCCCGCGGGCATAGCGGCCTTCCGCTTGCGACCACCAGGTCTTGGCATTGCCGTAAATATCGATGCCGGACATCTCACGCGCAAAAGGAACGCACTGGAGACGCCCGGCCATGGCCGGGGTCGCCGTCATCAGGACGCAGGCTAACACCAGCGCGAATCGCGCTGCTAAAGTCTTGAATGTCACGAAGCCCCCGAAGTGTTTCTATGCTCGTTGAGCCTGCCAAAGCAGACCCGCGCGCCGATGAAAACCCATGCGACGCGGTCAAGGAAACCTTTTCGGACGAACCGTGTGCAGGGGGCGATGACTGGTCAGCGCGCTCGCGGGGACGGGCTCCGCCAGCCCCTATTCGATCGGCGTCGCCCCCATCTGCGCCAGCCGCGCCTGATGGTCGGCCCGACCAAAGGGGAAACGCGAATAGACGAACGCCGCCAGCCCGTAGAACAGCAGCAACAGGACGATGAAGATCAGCGTCAGCCGATCAACGGTGGCGATTGGCACTTGCCCGGGCTTGGCTGATGCCGGGAATTGCGCGATCGCCAGGATGACACCGGCCATGAAGATGCCGAGCCCGCCAACCATCTTCTGCACGAAAAAACTGCCGGCAAAGAACACCCCTTCTGATCTTCTACCCGTGCGGATTTCCGATTCTTCGACCACATCGGACAGCATCGATGCGCCAAGAATGAAAGCGCCGACGCCACACATGGTATTGGCTCCGAAGATCACCAGCAGCAGCGGCAACGCCAGTGGCGATTCGGGCGCGGGGAATAATCCCATCAGCCGCAGAACATACGGGCTGACCACCAGCAATGCGTTGCCGACCGACAGCAACATCCCCACGCGCCCTTTATCGCCGACCCGGGTCAGGCGCGGCGTGATGAAAAACGCCACCACCACGCCGATCAGCAGCGACAGCGACAGCCACTGATAGTCGCTGCCTTTCATCATCCAGACATATTGATACAAATAGTTCGACAAAGCGAAGGAGATGCCCTGCGCGGTATAGGCGCACAGCCCAGCGATCATCAGCACCATGAAGCCCTTATTGGCCACGGTCTGCCGAAAGGCAGCGACATGGTCGGACATCGTCTCATCGCTTTCGGCGAGTTTGGGCAGGTGCTTGATTTCCGGATGCAGCCCCGCCGCTGAAACCAGGATCGACACGACCATCAGGATCGCCCCCAGCAATGCCATGCGGCCATAGCCGGGGCCGTTCTGCAACCCCACCGCATGCGTCGCATCGGGTACCAGGAACACCGCATAAGCGAGCGAGAGCATGCCTAGCCCACCGACCCAACCGAACAGATAGCGATAGGAAAAGATCCGCGTGCGCTCGTCATAATCGGAGCTGAGCTCTGGCCCCAGCGCCGATGCCGGGATCTCAAAAGTCGACAGCGCAATCCGCACCAGCAGGGCACTGCCGAACAGATAGAAGAGCAGCGCGGTCTGGCTCCAGCCGCTGGGCGGGTTCCACAGCAACAGCCAACCGATCGCGACCGGAATCGCCGAACCGTACATCCAGGGATGCCGCCTGCCCCATTTGCTGCGGGTGTGATCCGACAGAAAGCCAACGGCGGGGTCAACGAAGGATTCGATTACCATCGCCATCATGATCGCAATGCCGACCGCCCCCGCCGACAGGCCGATCACCTGATTATAATAGAGCAGCAGGAAGGTCGCGAAGCCATTATCCTTGATGCCATAAGCGATTGACCCAAAGCCGAATGCCAATTTGCTGCGCGCGGGCAGCTTGCGCGCGGCGGGCACCGCGATGGTTATGCTCACTGAAACGCTTCCAGCATCGCGAACAGCGATGGCACCTTGGGGTCCCAGCTATGGCGCGGGCCGATTGTCATGCCGCCATCGACGACGATATGCGTGCCCGTAACGAAGCGCGCATCGTCGCTAGCAAGATAGGCAACGGCAGCGGCGATATCCTCTGGCTGGCCAGCATATTGCAGGGGCTGGGCGAGGTTGGCGATCGATCCGATCGCGGCATTGGCCTGGACGCGCTTGTCGCCATCAATCCCCAGCGCACTGGTGAAGATGTTGGTGGTGATGAAGCCCGGACAGATCGCGTTGACGCGGATGTTGTGCTGGGCAAGGTCAGCTGCGGCCATCTTGCTTAAATGCAGCACACCCGCCTTGGCGACCGAATAGGCGGTGGGCGCAGCCCCGGTCTGCAGGGCAGCGATAGAGGCGGTGTTGACGATCGCCCCGCCACCCCGCGCCGCCATCAACGGGGCCGCATACCGGATGCCGAGCGCGACCGATCGCAGCAGCAGATTTTGCGTATCATCCCATTCATCGGGGGTGATCGCATCGATCTTCGCGCGCGCGCCGCCAGCCCCGGCATTGTTGAACAGAATATCGATCCCGCCCGCGGCATCCGCGGCCAGGATCAATGCCTCGATATCCGCCGCTTTCGTAACATCGGTACGCTGAAAATGGATTCGGCCATTGGAGGTTTGCGCCAGCTCCATCCCGCCGACCTCGTCGATATCGCCCGCCCAGACTTCGGCGCCTTCATCGACCAATCGAAGCACTGTTGCCCGTCCAATGCCCGATGCAGCGCCGGTAACGACGGCACGCTTGCCCGAAAAGCGCATGAACA
>JAIERC010000223.1 GCA_019747165.1 Sphingomonas sp.
CAGGTGCCGCCGGGCATTGGGCGTTCGGGCCGATGTCGGCAGCACCGATGATCGGGGCGAGCGGCGCGATTTCAGCCATCCTGGCCGCTTATGCGATGTTATTTGCCGAGCGGCCCGTGCCGGCAATCGGGCCAATCCCGTCGCGCGTCGTGCGCGTCGTCTGGTTGGCGGCTGCCTGGATCGTTATCCAATTGCTGATTGGCTTTGCCTCGGGTGGAGGGCTGCAACCAGTGGCGGTCGGCGCGCATATCGGCGGTTTCATGGTTGGGCTTGCGCTGGCCCGGCCGCTGTTGCTGTGGCGCTACCGATCGGCCTGATTGCCAATCCGCCAGCGCCTTATCCTTTGGCTGGCGCAATCAAATCCGGCTGAACCAGCCTGTGCAGATGCACCACGACATATTTCATCTCGGCATCATCGACAGTGCGCTGGGCGGCGGCGCGCCACGCTTTTTCCGCGCTCTTATAGTCGGGAAAGATGCCGACGATGTCTATCGACTCGAGATCGTCGAAATCCAGTGTCATCGGATCATCAACCCGACCGCCGAAGACGAGATGTAATTTGTTCATCGTGACCGACCTCTCGGAAAAGCCAGCGCTTAGCCCGAAGCGGGCCGGTTTTGAAGATCAGTTCTCGTTCGCGCCGGGCTTTGCTGCGTTGGACGCGGCCTCACCGGCGGTCTTGACCGCGGAGACGACCCCGTCGAGCAGTTTGGACACCTGCGCGCGGGCTGCTTCCCGGCTGATGCCAGCGGCAACGAGTTCTGCCGTTCCTGCATCACGGGCGGCGCGGGCGGCGGTTACTGCCCCCTCGGTCAGCCGCTTGCCGACTGGCCCTAACATGGCGGTTTCGCGTTCGGTGCGCGGCAGCAACACGCCCGCCAATACGCCGACGGCGATACCCCCGACCAGCACGGACAGGGGATTATTCTCGATGGTGTCGACCGTCCGTCGGGCGGCGACCTGTGCCCTGTCAACGACAGTATCCAGCGCCGCGCTGGCAGCCATGGGGGCACCACTACGCTTTTCGGCAAACGGTTTATGGGGATCACTCATCGGATTTCCCTTCCTGGGGCTGGGGCTCGCCAATTTGGTTGTCGGTCTCATCTAACCGCGCTGCGGGCGCGGCGGTTGCCTCTGTACCATGCTCTGCAAAGGCATCGCTAATCCAATCGCGCGCAAAAATCGCCACGAGCGTCGCGCCTATGCCGATCAGGGGGCCGGGGTTTTCCTGCGCCGCTGCCAGCGTACGGCGCGCGATAGCAATCCCGGTTTCGCGCAGTTCGTCAATCGCATCGCGCGCCAATGCACGCGGATGAAGGCGCGCCTGAATATCGACCAGCGTGCCGGTGAGCAGGCGACGGGCCGCCGCCGAAGCGATTGCGGCGCGGGCGCGCTCTTCCTCGATTTTGCTCATCGCGGCTTGTCCTTGATGTCGGTCGCCTGGCGAATCTTAATAATCGCAACCCAGGCGAGCAGCCCGGCAATCGCCATCGATCCGCCAAAGACGGCTACCGTCGCGCCGATCGCGCCAAGTGGCTGGCGCAGGATGAAGATCAGGCCGACAAGCAGCGCGATCATGGCTGCCAGGGCAAGGAACAGGCTGGCCAACAGCATGATGATCGCGCTACGCGCCTCCAGCAGCCGCGCAAATAACGTGGCCCGATAAAGCTTTAATTCGGCGCGGACGAAGCGCTCTGCATCGTCGATCAGCCGCGCAAACAACGCGACGATCGACTCCTCTGCTTGGCCATCGTCGCTGGGTACGTCGTCGCTCATCCCCCGCCGGCCGTCCGTCAGGCGTCGGGTGAAGACGGAGGGTCGCTTGCTTCATCGGCAGCATCAAGCCCGGCCTTGACGAGCCGCGCGACGACAAAACCAAGCGCGGCGGCAATGCCGATCGCGACAGCCGGGCTTTTGCGGACAAAGGCGGTGGCATCCGCCATTAGATCCTCAATCTCCTTGCCTTTCAGGCTTTCGGAAAAACCAGCAATGCCCTCGGCGGCGGTGCGGGCATATTGGCCATATTGCGGGCCGATTTTTTCATCGACCGTGGTGGCGGCGTCTTCCATTAGTCGGGATACTTCGTCGAGTGCCCCGCCGGCGCGGTTCTTTCCCTCGGTGACATAGTCGCGCGCCTTGTCCGTTGCCTGGCGAGCGAGCTTGCCGGCACCTTCCTTGATAGTCTGGGCGGCGCTTGCCGGCGTTTCAGCCGTGACAGCGGTTGCGACGAGCGGTTCGGGCTTGGCCTTGACCCCGGCGCTCCCCGGTCCGTCTTTGATCGGGGCTTGCGGCACGGCGCGCTTGCGGGGTGCCTTTGGCGATGTGTCGTCCGTGTCCTTGGCCATGATGAAGAGCCCTTTCGCGTTCAATCGTAAACAACGGTCACCAGCTGTTTGCGTTCCAGTCGCGCAAGCGAATTGCTCCCCGTAAACGAACCGGATAGAGCCGCGCCAACGCTTGCACGCCTGTGCAGCCCCAGCATTAGGAGCATCATTTCATGACCGCAATCATCGACATCCATGCCCGCCAGATTGTCGACAGTCGCGGCAACCCTACGGTCGAGGTCGATGTGATGCTGGAGGATGGCAGCTTTGGCCGCGCGGCGGTGCCGTCGGGCGCGTCGACCGGTGCTTATGAAGCGGTCGAGCGGCGCGACGGGGACAAGACGATGTGGCTGGGCAAGGGCGTGCAGGGGGCCGTCGACGCCGTCAATGCTGACATCGCGGAGGCGGTACTCGGGATCGACGCCGAGGATCAGCGTGAGATCGACCAGGTGATGATCGAGCTCGACGGCACGCCGAACAAGGCGCGGCTGGGCGCCAACGCGATTTTGGGTGTGAGCATGGCCGTCGCCAAGGCAGCGGCCGATGCGCGCGGTATGCCGCTCTATCGCTATGTCGGCGGCGTTTCTGCGCATTTACTCCCCGTGCCGATGATGAACATCATCAATGGCGGCGAACATGCCGACAACCCGATCGATTTTCAGGAGTTCATGATCGTGCCTGTCGGGGCCGATTCGATCTTTGATGCAGTGCGTTGCGGGTCGGAGATTTTTCACACGCTGAAAAAGCGGCTCCATGAAAAGGGCCTCGCAACCGCGGTCGGCGATGAAGGTGGCTTCGCGCCGAACATCGCGTCTACCACTGATGCGCTTGATTTCATCATGGCGTCGATCGAGGCGGCGGGATACACGCCAGGTGATGATGTGATGCTCGCGCTGGATTGCGCGGCAACTGAATTTTTCAAGGACGGCGCTTATCATATCAGCGGTGAGGGCAAAGTGCTCAGCCCTCATGAAATGGCCGGCTATCTCGCTGATCTCAGCCGCCGCTATCCGATCTTCTCGATTGAAGACGGGATGAGCGAGGATGACTTCGAGGGGTGGAAAGCGCTGACCGACATGATCGGCGACAAGGTGCAGCTGGTCGGTGATGATCTGTTCGTCACCAATCCGGAACGGCTGCGCATGGGCATCGATATGGGCCTCGCCAATTCGCTGCTGGTCAAGGTCAACCAGATCGGCACGCTTACCGAAACGCTGGCGGCGGTGTCGATGGCCAATCGCGCGGGCTATACAGCGGTGATGTCGCACCGCTCGGGTGAGACCGAGGACGCGACGATCGCTGACCTCGCGGTGGCCACCAATTGCGGACAGATCAAGACCGGCAGTCTCGCACGCAGTGACCGGCTTGCGAAATACAACCAGCTGATCCGAATTGAGGAAGAACTGGGCGACATGGGCCGGTACGCCGGGCGCAGCATAATTCGCAAAAATAAGCCTTGATCGCCGAGTCGCGGTATGCCAGAATCATCGAATGTCAGGTTCTTCCACCCTTAAGATCATTTT
>JAIERC010000502.1 GCA_019747165.1 Sphingomonas sp.
GAACCTCCGGCCTGCGGTTTAGGAAACCGTCGCTCTATCCTGCTGAGCTACGGGGGCACGCGGCGAACTCCTAAGGACTCCCGCAAATCCGGTCAACGCGCCGGTTACACTCAGTTCATCGTAGATGGCGGGACGACGCGGAAAGGGAGCGGCGAAACGGGTACGCCCTCGTCGATCAGCTCACGCGCTTCGGCCGCACTGGTCTCGCCATGGATCAACGCGCTGGGTTCATCGCCCAGGTGCATCGCCCGCGCCCGATCCGGAAAAGCCCGGCCGACCCATTCGGATTTGGCAAGCATGGCAGTTTGCGCTTCAGCCAGAGCAGCCAGCGCAGCCGGCACGATTTCTGCAGGCACCGATCCGCTAAGGCGATTGCCCTTGGGGGCGATATTGGGTGCCATCACCGCCTTTTCGATATGGCCGTCATCGCACATCGGGCAACGAACCAGCGCACGCGCACGTTGCTCTTCGTAAGCCGACGAGGAGGCGAACCACGCTTCAAAAACATGGCCAATGCCACACCGCAGATCGAAAACGATCACGAGACCAGCTCAACGTCGGGAATCGGCCGACGATGCGCGATCACTGGCACCCGCGCGCGGACATCATCAACCCGGTGCAGATCGATATCGGCAAAGCCAAGTCCCTCAGCGTCGCCCATATCAAGCAACACCTCGCCCCAAGGATCGATGACCAGGGAATGGCCATAGGTCGCACGGCCATCGGCGTGTATCCCGGTCTGCGCGGCGGCGATCACAAAAGCGCCAGCCTCGATCGCGCGCGCGCGAAGCAGGATATGCCAATGTGCTTCACCCGTTGGGCGGGTAAAGGCGGCGGGGACCGCCAACACCGTCGCCCCGGCGTTGCTGAGCGCGCGATAGAGATCGGCAAAGCGCAAATCATAGCAGATCGACAGGCCGATCTGCCCAATCGGGCTGGCCACCACGCTGGCCCCCTGCCCGGCCGCATAGGCCGCGGATTCACGCCAGCTTTCCCCCGTCGGCAAATCAACGTCGAACAAGTGCAGCTTGTCATAACGCGCTCGGATTGCGCCAGTCGCATCAATCACAAAGCCGCGATTGGCGAGCTTGCCGTCGCTTCCCTTCAGCGCCAGCGAGCCGATATGCACCCAGATCGCATGAGCTGCCGCCGCCGCGCGAGCAGCGGCAAGCACGACATCTTGGTCCTCGCTCATGACTGAAAGCGATGCGCGGGCGCGATCGCGGTCAATCAGGTTGCTCATCTCCGGTGTGAAAACCATCGCCGCACCACCCGCCGCCGCTGCCGCAATGCCATCCCGCACTGTCGCCGCATTCTGAACAGGGTCGATCCCGCTGCACATCTGGAGAAGCGCGATTTTGGTCATGCGCTGATCAGCGCATCCAGCTTGCCGATCTCTTCAAGCGCGGCGAGATCATCGGATCCACCAACGTGACGGCCATTGATAAAGATTTGCGGCACCGTTGTGCCACCATTGGCACGGTCGAGCATCTCCAAACGGCGCGGGCCGCCCATGGTGATGTCATATTCCTCAATCTCCACGGGCTTGCTGCGGAGCAGTTTCATCGCCCTTGTGCAATAGGGGCAGAATGCTTTGGTATAAATTTCTATCTTTGCCATGCGTAACAAGTGAGTTCGCGCTGGGTGCTTGTCAATCACCGACATCGGCATCAATCACCCGCGCCCATGCCAAAATCGTCACACGCGACGCACCCGCATGCAGTAACAGCCGGGTGCAGGCGGCGCTGGTCGCCCCACTGGTATAGACGTCATCCACCAGCACGATCGCCTTACCGCGCAGCCGCGCCCGCGCGTCCGGACTAATCGCAAACACGCCCTGAACGGCCTTGGCCCTAGCCCGGCGGCCCAGCCCGCGCAACGAAGGGGTGGAACGCGCCCGCTTTAGCAAATCAATCTCGCAGTCGATGCCGGTGTCGCGTGCCAGCGACCGCGCCAGCAAGGCTGCCTGGTTGAAACCCCGTGACCATAACCGCCAGCGGTGGAGAGGCACGGGCACGATCAGGTCGCTCCCCTCGGGGATCAGCCGCGTCATGTACCGGGCGGCCGTATCGGCAAGCCCGGTCCGGCCGCCATATTTCAATCGCAGCACCAAGGCGCGGGCAATGTCGCCATAAGCGACTGCGGCGCGGATCCCGCTATGGCGCGGCGGTGATGCCATACACTCGCCGCAGCGCGCACCGGGCCCGCGATCAAAAGCGAAGGGTTTGTTGCATGTCGCGCACCAAGGCGGTGTCAAGAAACGCAATTGCCCCCAGCATGAGGCACAAAAGCAATGATCCTCAGCCGTTACCGCACCGCAACCGGGGCATCGCGGCGGTATGGCCAGGCCAGCAACAAACGCCAGGGGAGCAAGCAAGCGCATCGTCACCCTTGTCGCGCGGTCATAGGAGCGGCACAAGCGCCGCCATGGAGAGCCCCGGCATCTTTGACCGCGTCGCCCGTCGCCATCGCCGCGACCGGGCATTCGCCGACTATGGCGATGCCCGTTTTCTGCGGGATTATATGATTGAGGGAATCGCTGACCGGCTGGCCGGGATTGCCCGTGAATTTCGCGATATCCTTGATCTTGGCTGTTTTGATGCAAGCTTTGTCCCGCTGGTCGGCAGCAGGGTTGCTCGACTCGATCCGGGGCATCGCTTTGCCGCTGCGGCGCAGGGGGTGCAGGGCGATGAGGATCGTCTGCCGTTTGCCGACCATGTGTTTGATCTGGTCGTGGCTGCGGGCACGCTCGACACAATTGATGATTTGCCGGGCGCGCTCACTTTAGCGCGACGGGTACTCAGGCCCGATGGGTTATTCCTCGCAGCCTTTGTCGGCGCTGGCAGCCTGGCGACCTTGCGCGGAACTCTCCGCGATGCAGAGGGCGATCGTCCTGGAGCACGCATTCACCCGCAGGTTGATGTCCGCGCCGCTGGCGATTTGTTGATGCGGGCCGGCTTTGCACTGCCCGTGGCCGACACGGAAACGCTGACGATCCGCTATGCGAACCTGTTCGGGCTGCTGCGCGATTTGCGCGGCATGGCGGGAAGCAATGTGATGCAAGGGCGCTCCCCGCTCCGCCGCGATGTCCTGGCACGCGCTGCGGACCTGTTTGCCGAACGTGCCGATCCCGATGGGCGGACGATCGAACGAATCGAGATTATCTTCATGACCGGCTGGTCCCCTGCCCCGTCACAGTCCAAGCCCGCACGCCGTGGCAGCGCCACCCAGTCGCTCGCCAACGCGTTGCGCCCGCCAACAGCGGCGTCAGACTAACGCCTCAATCAGACCAATCAGCGGACGGTCAGCAGGCGGCATTGGCAGCGCATGCATCTCAACCGGTCGCACCCATTTAAGCGCACTTGCCTCTATCGCCCGTGGAATCCCTTCCCATTTCCGGCACACAAACAGCAGCAGCAGCAAGTGGCGATCACCCAGCGGGGCACTGGCAAAGGTCGCCGGTGCCAGGCAGGCGGAGGATACGCTGATGCCCAGTTCCTCAGCGAGCTCGCGAATCAGGGCGGCCTCAGGCGATTCGCCAGATTCGATTTTGCCGCCGGGAAATTCCCACAACCCGGCCAATTCTTTGCCGGCTGGTCGTTGTTGCAGCAAGATACGCCCATCCTGATCGACCAATGCCGCCGCTACGACGGGAAATAAATCTATCCTCGCCGCCATGCCCGGCCCGGCATGATCTTGCGCCCCATTCGTCATTCGTTAACCCTCATCATTTATCTCTGGCGTCCTTGGAAGCACTGTAGAGTCAGCCATACTCATGTTGAAACTGCTGCAATCATTGCTGAAAGACCGCAAGGGCGGGACGGCAATCGAATATGGCATGATTGCGACGG
>JAIERC010000114.1 GCA_019747165.1 Sphingomonas sp.
TGAAGGAGAGGGGCTAAATCGGTTAAAGCCGCTCGATGATCGTGACGTTGGCGATGCCGCCGCCTTCGCACATCGTTTGCAGGCCGTATTTGCCGCCGCGCGCTTTGAGTGCATGGACGAGCGTCGCCATCAGCTTGGTGCCCGATGCGCCAAGCGGATGGCCGAGCGCGATCGCACCGCCATTCACGTTCAGCTTGGCATGGTCGCCACCGGTATGCTTCAGCCAGGCGAGCGGCACGGGAGCGAAGGCTTCGTTGACCTCATAAAGATCGATATCCTCAATCTTCATGCCCGCCCGCTTCAGCGCGCGATCGGTCGCGAACAGCGGTTCTTCGAGCATGATGACAGGATCGCCGCCGGTCACGGTCAGATTGACGATGCGCGCGATGGGGGTCAGGTTGTGCTCCTTGAGCGCCGCCTCGCTGACGATCATCACCGCTGACGCGCCATCGCAGATCTGGCTGGCATTGGCGGCAGAAATCGATCCGCCTTCCTGCAGCAACTTGACCGACGAGATTGATTCGAGCGTCGCATCATAGCGGATGCCTTCATCCGCGCGGTGCATCTCCACACCCTCAGGCGTCTCTACCTCGATGCCGATAATCTCGTCATCGAACGCGCCGCTTTGCGTGGCGGCAATCGCCCGCTTGTGGCTTTCCAGCGCGAAGGCATCGAGCTGTTCGCGGTTGAAGCCGTGCTTCTTGACGATCATCTCGGCGCCCATGAACTGGCTGAACATGATGCCGGGGTATTTCTCCTCCAGGCGTGGCGACTTATAATTGCCCATGCCCTCTTTCATGTGGAGCATCATCGTCGAACCCATCGGCACGCGGGTCATGCTTTCCACACCGGCGGCAATCACGATATCCTGCGTACCCGACATCACCGCTTGGGCAGCAAACTGCATCGATTGCTGCGACGATCCGCATTGACGATCGATCGAAACGGCGGGGACGCTGTCGGGCAGCTTCTTGGCGGCGAGCACGGCATTGCGGCCAATCTGGCCTGCTTGCTGTCCGCCCTGCATCACGCAGCCCATGATCACGTCGTCAACCGCCGCGCCATCGATACCGGTGCGCTCGATGATTGCGTCGAGCACGGCGGCGGCCATGTCTACTGGGTGGGTGCCAGCGAGTTTGCCGCCGCGGCGGCCTCCGGCGGTGCGGATTGCGTCCACGATATAGGCGTCGGGCAAGGGCGCCGTCTGGCGGCAATTTGCAGCCCTGGCATATCGATATTTTGTCAGGCGAGTCGCTCGCGGCCCTGAAGCGGATCATTGCCGAAAAACAGGATGCCGGCCTGATGGAAGCCGCAGCCTATGACATTTATCCGCGCGAATTGAGCTTACCCTATAAGGATCGGCGCTTTCAGGTTGGCATGGCGCTTTATGCCGCGATGGGCATCGAGCGCAGCGACAGCGAGGCGCGCAACCGCGAGTTTCGGCGCAACTTCCAGTTTTTCGGCGCGCCTGCCGCGTTATTCTGCACGGTTGATCGGCGCATGGGGCCGCCGCAGTGGAGCGACCTGGGCATGTATCTGCAAAGCTTCATGCTGCTCGCGGTCGAGGCCGGGCTGGCGACCTGCGCGCAGGAATGCTGGGCGATCTATCCCGATACCGTCGACGCTTTTCTCGGCACGCCGCCGGAGCGGATGCTCTTTTGCGGCATGGCGATCGGGTATGAAGACGAAAGCATTCCCGCCAACCGACTACGCGCCGAGCGCGCGCCGGCGGGGGAGTGGTTGCGGGTGAGGGGGTAGGATTAAAGCCCCTCCCCTGAAGGGGAGGGGTGAAAGGAATTTTACGCCGAAGCGCGGGCACCGCCACCGCCGCCGCCACGGCCGCGTCCACCGCGACCGCGACCGCCACCGGGGCGGCCCTGGCCATTGCCGGCAGGACGACCCTGGCCTTGGCCGTTACCAGCCGGACGGCCCTGACCCTGACCAGCAGGGCGCGCTGCTGCCGCCGCCGGATTGGCGACCGTGCGCGGGGCACCCCCGGCCGGCGCAGCACCAGCAGGACGCGCACGGTGGGTGGCGCGAGGGTGCGCTGGCTGGCGGTTATTGCCGATGTCACGACGCACCCGCTCGGGCGTGTCAGAGACACCGGTTGCGGCGCGCGCTGCCTTCAGCCGTGCGCCTTCAGCCACAAAGTCAGCTGGTAGCTGGCGATGTTCGATCTTCTGCTTAGTGAGCTTTTCGATGTCGCGCAGATAGCTCTTTTCGTCTTCGGCGCAGAACGCGATCGCCACGCCCGATGCCCCAGCGCGCGCTGTGCGGCCGATGCGGTGGACATATTGCTCGGCGACATTGGGCAGCTCGAAGTTGATGACATGGCTGACGCCCGACACATCGATGCCGCGCGCGGCGATGTCGGTCGCGACCATGATCTTGACCCGGCCCGACTTGAACTCGGCCAGCGCGCGTTCACGCTGCGGCTGGCTCTTGTTGCCGTGGATTGCGTTGGCGGGGATGCCGTTCGCGCCCAGCAGCTTCACGACGCGGTCGGCGCCATGCTTGGTGCGGGTGAAGACGAGCACGCGCTCGATCTCGGTGGTCTTGAGGATGATGGTGAGCAGCGCTTGCTTTTCGGCCTGCTGAACGAAGGTGACATATTGCTCGACGCGCTCAGCGGTGCTGGCGACGGGCGTGACCGATACCGTGACCGGATCGTCGAGGAACTTGTCGGCCAGATCACGGATCGCTTTGGGCATCGTTGCCGAGAAGAACAGGCTCTGGCGAGTCTTGGGCAGCAATTGCACGATCCGCTTCAGCGCATGGATGAAGCCCAAGTCGAGCATCTGATCGGCCTCGTCGAGCACGAGGATCTCGATATCGCCGAGCGTCACGAAGCGCTGTTCGATCAGATCGATCAGGCGGCCCGGCGTGGCAACGAGGATGTCGACGCCGTTCGCCAGCGTATTGCGATCCTTGCTGACCGAGGTGCCGCCGAACACGGTCGCGATCGACAGCTTCGAAAAGCGGCCATAATCGCGTGCGCTCTGGGCGATCTGGCTGGCGAGCTCGCGGGTGGGGGCAAGCACCAGCATGCGGCAGGCGCGGGGCCGCACATGCTCGTTGGCGGCCACCAGGCGCTGGATGGAGGGGAGCATGAAAGCGGCGGTCTTGCCGGTGCCGGTCTGCGCGATGCCGAGCAAATCGCGGCCCTGGATCAGCGGCGGGATCGCCTGGCGCTGGATCGGGGTCGCCTCGTTATAGCCTTTGTCGGCAAGTGCGCGCTGCAGGGACTCGTTGAGCCCGAGATTCTGGAAGGACATGATATTCTTTCGATAAATGCCAGCATCCCGGGCCTTTTTTGGGCACACGGGGAGGCAGGCGGGGACAAAAATGTCGCGCCCCGCGTGATGTGGGAAGCTTTGGGTTAGAACCGAGGCAGAGCCGGGGCGTTACGCCCGATCACGCTGCATAATGCCTCGCTGTGCAAGTCCTTTGCATGCTGCATTGCAAAATGTCAATCCCGGATGGTCTTTGTGCTGGCCTGGTTGGTCGGGCAGCGTTCAGAACATGCCTGGCACTTCACGCTGCGCTGGGCTCGGGGTGACGGGCGTCAGCAGTTCTGATTTGGTGGTCGTGGCGCTTGCCGATTGCGGTCCCTGGCCGCCGCCCACAGCGCCGGCAATGGCCGTGCAGCTGTTGCCAGCAAGATAGTCGAGTGCTGCGCGCACAGAGGCTTCGCGCGGATCACCCAATTGAAAGTTGATATCGTCATTGGCCCGGCAACTCGCCTGGACCACGCTGGCCAACCCGTCGAAATAATCGCCACGCCGATCGGCATTCTGGGTGGCGAAGGCGACAACGCGCAAGCGATCGTCGCAGATCGCGCGATCCAGCCCGATCT
>JAIERC010000129.1 GCA_019747165.1 Sphingomonas sp.
CCAGCAGCGTCGGCACATTGATGCCATAGCGGAAATCGAGATCATTGGCGGGCGTGAGCGCCAGGAACATGTCCTTCAGATTCCCCGCAATGGTGAATTCGGCGACCGGCCTGGTCAATTCGCCGTCCTCGATCAGAAAGCCCGCAGCGCCGCGGCTATAATCGCCGGTAACGCCATTGACGCCCATGCCGATCAGCTCAGTGATATAGACACCGCGCTTGATCCCGCCGATCAGCGTCTCGGGCGGCATATGGCCCGCTGCCATGTGCAAATTGCTTGGCGACACGCCCGGCCCACCGCCAACGCCGCGCGCGGCATGGCCCGTCGGCTCAAGCCCTAATTGCCGGGCCGATCCGCTATCGAGCAGCCAGGTTTCCAGCATCCCGTCATCGACGATGCACATCGGCGACACTGGCAATCCCTCGCCATCAAACGGGCGGGATCGCAGGCCATGCGGGCGGTGCGGATCGTCGAGCACCGACACGCCTGCGCTAAACACCCGGCCGCCAAGCGAATCGAGCAAAAAGCTGGTCTTGCGGGTAATCGACTGGCCGGCAATCGCGCCGATTAAATGCCCGAGCAGGCTGCTGCCCACGCGCGGATCGAACACAACTGGCAGCGGCCCGCTCTCGATTCGGCCGGGTGACAGCCGGGCCACGGCGCGCGCCCCTGCCCGCGCCCCGACGATGCCGGCATCTTCAAGCCGGCTGAGATGGCGGGCACTATGATAGGCATAGTCGCGCTGCATGTCGTTGCCGGCGCCCGCCAGCACGCTCGCCGAGACGCCGTGGCTGGAGACGCTATGGCCGCCGACAAAACCATGGCTGGTCGCCAGCGCCATCACCGATCGCGCCGCACTGGCGCTGCCGCCTTCGCTATTGGAGACGCCGGGCACCGCGCGGGCGGCATCTTCCGCTGCCAATGCGCGCGCCTTCAGCCTATCGGGCGACACGTCTGCCCCGTCGTCCAGGTCAAGATGCGGCGGCTTGCCGTGCAGCAATCGATCAGCCGGGGCCAGCCCAGCCCATTCATCCTCTGGCGCCTCGCGCGCCATCGCCATCGCCCGCTCAACCAGCGTATCGATCGATTGCGCTGACAGGTCCGATGTCGACACGCTCGCATTACGCCGCCCGACAAAGACCCGCAGGCCAAGCTCCGCGCTTTCTGACCGGCCGACATCTTCCAGCGCCCCCAGCCGAACCGAAACATCCAGCGCGGTATCAGCGGCGAACACGGCATCAGCGGCATCGGCACCCGCGGCCATGGCGCGAGCGACGATTTCATGCGCCCGGTCACAGGCTTGGTTTGGTGTGTACATCCCCCCGACTTAGTCGGCCTGCGCTGATAATTGAACCACCCCTGGATCAGAATATCGTCGCGGTCCCCACGACAAGGCATGCCGCCGCCATCAGCAGCCCCGCGCCCCGGTTCGATCGGAAGCGCTTCAGCGCGTTGTCACCGTCATCGGGCACCAGGGTCAGCACCTGCCAGCCCAGATGCCCGGCCACCGGCAGCAACGCCGCGAGCGCCAGCGGATCGGGCCGGACCAGCCAGATCGCGCCCGCCCACAATGCCAGCGCCAGCACGTAGAATCCGCCAACGCCGCCGCGCACATGCGCGCCCATCGCCCGCGCTGAGGAGCGGATACCGACCATCGCATCATCCTCGCGGTCCTGCAGCGAATAGATCGTGTCATAACCGACCACCCAGGCGATTGCGCCGCCATAAAGCAACAGCCCCGCCCCACCCAGCGACCCCGAAACCTCCACCCAGCCGACCAGCGCCGCCCAGGAAAAAACCAGCCCGAGCCAGGCCTGCGGCCACCAGGTAATCCGCTTCATGAACGGATAGGCCGCCACCGGTGCCAGACTGGCCAGCGCGACAATCGCAGCGGGCAGATGGAGCTGCAGCAACACGACCAGCCCGATCAGGCACAGCGCGACCAGCCAGACCCACGCCGCCTTCAACGACACCGCCCCACTAGCGAGCGGCCGATTGCGCGTCCGTTCGACCTGCGCATCAAGATCGCGATCGACAATATCATTATAGACGCACCCCGCACCCCGCATGGCAATCGCCCCAAGCAACAGCCAGAGGATCAGGTCCCAGCGCGCAACCGCCCCACCCGCAAGCATCACCCCCCACGCACCAGGCCAGAACAACAGCCACCAGCCAATCGGCCGATCAAGCCGCGCGAGCGACGCGAACGGCCGCGCGCCGGGCGGGAGCAAGCGCAAGGCACCGCTAAGTTCGCTGTCGGGGACAATGGTGTGCGGGGTGACGTGGGGACTGGTCATTGGGCGGCGGCATAGCGGCTGGGGTGTGCGGG
Organism: Sphingomonas sp.; assembly: GCA_019747165.1. GTDB lineage: Bacteria > Pseudomonadota > Alphaproteobacteria > Sphingomonadales > Sphingomonadaceae > Sphingomonas. The sequence goes on from JAIERC010000129.1 coordinate 2,330, forward strand.
TGGCAACGGGTGGGTGGTGACACAGCGGCGCCCATCCCAACTGATTCCAACCGATTAATATCGTCGCCCCGGGCTTATCCTGGGGTCCCGCGCCTTCACTGGCGCTGGCTTTTAGCAGGTAGCGCCCCGAATCTCTGCCGTTCGGTGGAGATTTTGCCTGCTTGAGACCCGCCGTTCGTTGGACGAGCGCATGTCGACCGAAGCAAGAGTAATGCATGGTGTCAATCGGCCGGGCGTTGTGTCCAATTTTTTAGACGTCCAAATCTATTGACACATGTCTCGTATTTGAAATATATAGTACGGTTATAGGAAAGCCTCGCTTCGAACCAAGCCTATTTGAGCGTATCGAGCGAGCGCGATTGTTTTCGAAGAAAGAGAGTTTTTTGGCGATGCAGTAAGGGAAAGGTCGATCAGGGGGGGACGCCCTAGGAGACGAAAAATGCTGAGCATTATAATAATTCTCGTTTTCTCGGTCGCGACTGCGTCGGTCATTTGGGTGATCTATGACACCTTGATACCAGCGTTACCTAGAATAGTAGAATTGCTCACCCCAGGATCGCGCTCCTCTTCTTTGCAATCCGATCACTATAGCATGCGAGGATCAGCACTTTCAAAGTGACGCTGTATCAACATATTGAGAATGCTGATCTTTGATGTTGCTGCAACGCATCGCTTTGTCGATGATGCATGCCATCCCACCGCCCGAAACCATCCCAACCGCTATCGAGCCAGGCCAAGAAGTTCGCATTTTTGGGTTCGCGGCTGAGAGAAGTGCCGCTATTTTGCGCCTGTATCCGCGGCAAAGGGAGGTTGAATGTCGATCCCAATCATCGGTGACATAGTCGCAATTCTAGCGGGTTCGGCGATTATCATTCGCCGAATTCGCGACAAAAATCGCTAGATCAAAACCGTGGGTGTAGCCCCGCCCGGTTGAGCGAATGGCCTGAGATGCTGATCTTCTGTCCGTTTGCCACCAGACCGCTTCCTGCCCATCGGCCGCTGTGGAGCCCGTAAGCTGGTTCCGATCCGAGTCCTGGCTTTGGGTAGGCTCGTCGGGGCGGCGATATTCCGGATCGAGCCTGCGGGAAACCGCCCGCACCGGCAACGGTGCGAGCGGCAGAACCCCAGTCGTTACGCCTTAACGCGGTGCAGCGCGCACAGCTTATTGCCGTCGGGATCGCGCAGATACGCCAGATAGAGCGGGCCCATCGCGCCCTCGCGGATGCCGGGGGCATCTTCGCAGGCCGTGCCGCCCGCAGCCAGACCGGCGGCGTGCCAGGCATTGGCGGCTTCGGATGAATCGACGGCAAAGCCAATCGTTGCGCCATTGCCGTGGCAGGCAGGCTCGCCATTGATCGGCTTGGAGATCGAGAAAATGCCCGTTGGCGTAACCCAGAACACGCGGCCCTTGTCATCCTGGTTGCCCGCCGGATAGCCAAGCGCGCCGAGCGTCGCGTCATAGAATTTCTTGGACGTGGCGAGGTCGTTGGCACCAAGCATGATGTGACTGAACATATCGATTCATTCCTTCGGTCTGC
>JAIERC010000449.1 GCA_019747165.1 Sphingomonas sp.
GAGAATTTCAGCCTGTCGGGCTTTGTTGCTGGCGAAGGCGCGCGCGTTAACCAGACCGTCGCTGAATATGCAACGGCAATTGCCGGGACCAATCTGACGGTTACGGCAATGCTGGCCATCCCCAATTTCGACGCCAATGCCGGGACATTGCTGAGCAATTATTCGCTGCCGGTTGGGCCGGTTTCAGGTCCAATCGGGGTGCTGACAACGCAGTCGACCGCCGCCCAGGTTACCGCGATCGTCGCGACGGTCACGGTTGTGCCACCGCCACCGCCGCCGCCACCAACCGCGGCACCAGCTCCGACCCCGGCTCCCGCTCCGGCCCCCGTGCCAGCGCCTGCTCCAGCCCCCGCGCCGGCCCCGGCTCCTGCACCAGCCGCACCGGCTTCGGGTGGTGGCGGAGCCGCCTCGGCATCCGGTGGTGCGTCAGCGCCAGCACCTGTCCAGGCATCGCCACCGTCGCCCGTCCCCACGGAGAAGCCACCGACACCCAAGGACGCAGCTGACGCAGGCGATCCTGTGCTGGCATCGGTTAACGGGCCTGCACCCCAAAAAGCACCAGCCAATGCTGTGGCCCAGTCGGTCGTGTCAACGTCAGTGGCCGGCGGATTGTTGACCTCGCAGCGGCAGCTGCCGCCGCGGTCCGACGACGTGCCCGGTTTGGACGATGGTTTCTCAGGATCAGGTAATTTTATCTAATGTCACGCTTGAAACACCTTGTTCCCCTGATCCTGGCCATGGCGATCCTGATGCCGCGCCCGGCCGCGGCAGCCAATGCGGTCGCCGATACGACGACAGCAGTCGGCAAGACGCTGAATGGGGAGCCATGCACAACTAAGGTGAGCAAAGGGGTCGCTGGCGAACCAGGCCTGGCGCCACCGCGATTGCTGACCTGCGCACAGAATAATGAAGGCTCGGTCATCGAAACCCAAGTGCTCGGCGTTGTTGTGCCTGGCGATGATCAAGCCAGCCGCGCTGATATTGAAAAGCGTTTTCTGCAAAGCGTGGTCTATACGGGCCTGCTCCGCCGCATGACGTGCAAAGCGCCAACCTGGATCAGCGGCGGCGCCACGGCTGGTCCGCCATTGATGGCCATTCCCTGCGCCTTGCGCGAGGGCGAATGGCCGCAGCTCGTGCTCGTGCGGATCGACCCCAATATGTTTACGGTCGCTGATGCGACGCCTGCTGCCTTGCCGGCGCTGTTTACCGTTCTGAAATCGCCAAAAGCAGGCGATGCTGCCGCTGATCAGCGCGCGTTGATCAATCAAATCTGGGGGCGTGCCATTGCGCTGAGCAGCGCAAGCGATCGCGCCCGGTTGACCGAACTGATCCGCGCGGGCCGGACAGCCAACAGCATTGGCCGGTTTGGCGATGCCGAGGTTGCTTTTCGTGAAGCCCTTGAACTTGAGACCGATACGCTCAAGGCCAATGACCAGCTGGTCGCGGCGACCTTGCTCGATCTGGCGCTGAATGTGGGTAATCAGGGTCGCGCGGACGAAGCAACAGGGTTGTTCCGCCGCGCATCGCCCTTGCTGCAAAAGTCGACCGATCCGGTCCGGCGGGCACGGCTTGCCACCTATCTCGCCATGAATGCCGCCAATGCTGCGGACTATAAACAGGCGCTGCCCTTGTCGCGCGATGCCGCCGAAGCATGGCGCAAGCTTGCCGACGAGCGCGAGGAGCAAGCCGGGGGACCGGCTGCGTCGCCCATCGACAAGGGTGAAGCCGTTGTCAGCGTCGAACAGGGCGAACTGGCCAATGCCCTGAATGTTCAGGCGCTGATGGAATTGCGTTCGGACAATTTGATTCAAGCCTATGCGGCGGCATCCGAGGCGCTGCAAATTCTGAACAAGTCGGGCAAGTTGCCGCGCTGGTGGAAGGCCGATACGCTTGTCGTGCTGGGCGAGGTCAGCATTGGTCAGGGGCGCTTGTCAGCGGCTGAAACCTATTTCAATGCTGGCATCGCGCTTCGGCGCCAGATTTTTGGAGATGGCGCGCCAACCATCCGCGCCATGGCGGCGCTGGCCCGCGCTTATCAAAGCGAGAGCGTCAATACCTCAGCGATCATTACCTATCGCGAGATTTTCAAGCTGGCGCGCTCGCTGCCGTCAACCAGCGGCATCTTCACTTCCGAAATGCTGATCCCGTTCGCTGCGTCGATCGTCGATGTCGGGGAAACCCTGACCGATCCGGTCCAGAAGCGCGGTCTGTATGCAGAAGCCTTTGATGCGTTCCAGCTGGTCCAGTCGCCTCTGGTCGATAAGACGATTGCACAGGCCGCAGCGCGGCTGTCGATCAAGGATCCAGAAATTGGCAAATTGATCAGCCAATTGCAGGATGCCCAGCGTGATGCCGATTTCGCGCGGGTGAAGCTATCTCACGAGCAATCGCTGTCAGATGGCGAACGGAGCGGTGAAACTGAAGCCGCCCTAAAGGCACAGATTGCCAGCGATCTTGCGGCAATCATCACCACCCGGGCAACGCTGGCGACCAAATATCCCGATTATGATAAATTTGCGACGCCGCCGGCGGTTAATCTTGATCAGCTTCGGGCATCACTGCGGCCGGGCGAAGGCTTGCTGTCTTTCCTGATCGGTCGGGAACTTTCATTTTCGCAGCTGGTCACGCGTGAAGGCGTGGTTGTTGCGCGCGTGCCGGTGGGCGCTGAGGAATTACGCACCGCCGTAACCTCCATCCGCCGGGCGCTTGAGATTCAGGGCGGAGCGATCAACGAATTCAACCTTGATGAAGCCAATCAGCTCCATGATTTGCTGCTTGGTGGATTGAAGGAACAACTGGCGGGAGTCGATCAGCTGATCGTTGTTCCGGCAGGCCCGCTCAGCAATTTGCCGTTTAGCTTGCTGGTCGCGACGCCGCCCGGCGAAGGGGGCTATTCCAAAGCAAATTGGCTGGTCCGTACCAAGACGATTTCCTACACGCCGTCATTGCAGGCGTTTACTGCCTTGCGGCGCACCCAATCACGTCCTGCGCCGCGCCAGGCATTGCTCGCTTTTGGTAATCCAGCGCTGGTCGGCCATGTCGCCAAGGCAGGCGAGGTGTCCCCCTTTGCGGCGCTTGCCAATAATTGTCGACAAGGCGGGCCGATGCCCGCCGGGCTGCTCCGGGCGCTGGAGCCGCTGCCCGATACGGCACGCGAGCTGAATGTGGTTGCCGCCTCGCTTGGTGCCGGCGCGGATAGCCTCTATTTGGGCGGCAACGCCACGGAGGCGAATCTGCGCAAACAGGCACTTGATGACTATCATGTGCTGTATTTTGCGACCCATGGCTTGCTTCCCGGCGAATTGCGGTGCCAGGCAGAGCCGGGGCTCGTGCTGTCGCCGCCGCCTGGGGCGCAACAAACCGATACAGCGCTCGACGGCCTGCTTGAATCAAGCGAAATTGCCAGTCTGCGGCTAAATGCCGATCTGGTTGTCCTATCCGCCTGCAACACGGCCGCCAGCGATGGCCGTTTTGGTGGTGGTGATGCGCTATCCGGCCTGGCTGAAGCCTTTTTTCACGCCGGCGCGCGCAACATGCTGGTAACCCATTGGCAGGTACCATCGGCAGCAACGGCTGAGTTGATGTCAGGTTTGTTTACTTCGTTACGCGAAAGCAATGGTGGTAGCGTTGGCGTAGCACTAAGGCAGGCCCAGAACGGCTTGATCGCGAAGGAAGCCACCGCCCATCCGTTCTTCTGGGCAGCGTTTGTCGTTATCGGCGATGGCATGGGTTTGCCACCGCTGAGTACACCATTAATTGCAGGGAGGTAGTTATGAGAATCTCGACTTTTTCAAAGACCGCGTTGGCGTTGGTGCTTGGTTTGAGCGCAGTTGCCGCGAGCGCGTCGACGCTCATCGTCATCGATTCTCGCACGCCTAGCCTAAAGGCCG
>JAIERC010000159.1 GCA_019747165.1 Sphingomonas sp.
CACCCGACTGGATTCGAACCAGTGGCCTCTGCCTTCGGAGGGCAGCGCTCTATCCAGCTGAGCTACGGGTGCCTGAAGTTGAGCGCCTAGCAAAGCCCTAGCGAGAAGGCCAGATTTTTTCCACGGCACTATTTCTCGGCTGGTGCCAGCGTTACCGGCTGGAATGGCCCAAGCGCGCAGCGCGCGCCGCTGGCGATTGGGCTGACATAAAGCACGGTGATGATGTCGCTTGCACAGAGCCTGTCGAGCGACGTCGAATAGCCAAAGCGCCCTTCAAACCCCAAACCCGGGCAGCCGCCTTCAATGGTTACGCGATAGACTTTGCCACCTTGCATCTTGAAATCGATCACTGAATCACTCCGTACCAGCGATTCGCGGATCCGGCGGTGCGGGATGCAGAATTCGGGCTTGCCAATTGGCGTCGCTACCGGGACCCGGTCACGATCACGATCACGGGCGCTGCTGTGATTTATCCATAGCGCCATCCCGACACCAATTGTCAGCGCGGTGGCCGTTAAGGTCGAAATCGGACGACGCATCTATTTACTCCTCACGCTCCAGCGCAGGCCGTTGCGGCGAAGGCCGTTACCCGGCCACACCAGTTTTGGCCTTGGCCGTCTTTGCCTTGAACGCGCACAGGTCACTGACCCCGCACCGCCAGCATTCAGGCGTGCGTGCTTTGCAGACATATCGTCCGTGCAGGATTAACCAGTGATGAGCATGGAGCCGAAACGGCTGAGGCGTTGCCTTGTCGAGTTTTTTTTCAACCGCCAGCGGTGTCTTGCCCGGGGCCAATCCCGTCCGATTGCCGACCCGGAAAATATGCGTGTCGACAGCGAAGGTTTCCGCCCCGAAAGCGACGTTCATCACGACATTGGCAGTCTTGCGGCCGACGCCTGGCAGCTTTTCAAGCGCATCACGGTCGGGTGGCACCTGGCTGCCATGGTCAGTGATCAGCGCCGCGGAAAGCGCGATGACATTTTTCGCCTTGGTGTTGAAAAGGCCGATCGTCTTGATGTGGTCCTTGAGACCCGCCTCCCCCAGCGCGACCATGGCTTCAGGGGTCTTTACCGTCTGGAACAGCGCGCGGGTGGCCTTGTTCACGCCAATATCGGTGGCCTGGGCAGACAGCACGACGGCAACTAGCAATTGATAGGCGTTGCCCGCTTCAAGCTCAGTTTCCGGGTGCGGGTTATCCGCGGCGAGCCGCGCGTAAAATTCAACGATATCGGTCTTCTTCAAATCCCGAGCACCTCAGCCATCGAATAGCGCCCGGCCGGTTTGCCGGCCAACCACAGTGCCGCTGTAATTGCGCCATGCGCAAAAATCGCCCGATCCTCCGCCCGGTGGCCAAGCTCGATCCGTTCGCCATTGCCGGCAAAGATCACCTGATGATCGCCAGCGACGGTGCCGCCGCGCAGGCTGGCCATGCCAATCGTGCCCTCCGCGCGATCGCCGCTGAGCCCCGCCCGCCCAACCACGCTGACATCGCCCAGCGCCACGCCCCGGCCCGCCGCCGCGGCCTCCCCCAGCATCAGCGAGGTGCCCGATGGCGCATCCACTTTGGCACGATGATGCATTTCGATAATCTCGATATCCCAGCTGCTGTCGAGCCGGGCGGCCGCTTCGCGCACCAGCCGGGCGAGCAAGGTCACGCCGAGCGAGGTATTGCCGGTTTGCAGCACCGCAATCTCCTCTGACGCCTCGGCAATCATCGCGCGGTGGGCCTGAGTAATGCCAGTGGTGCCAATCAGAATCGGCGTCCCCGCCTTGCGCGCGGCGGCAAGATTGGCAGGCAATGCGCCCGGGACGGTGAAATCAACCAACACATCCGCAATGGCAGCGAGCGGCGCCGGATCCTCACCGGCATCGATACCGCCAGCAAGCCCTGCACCATATTCCGGCAAGATCAGCGCGATAGCCTGCCCCATGCGCCCTGCGCAGCCGTAGATTCCGATCGCCGTCACCAAGATGCTCCGATTATCGTTTGTTGGGGGCCGCGAATTGATCCCGCCGCGTGTCGAGCGCAGCAGAATCAATTACGATTGCCGAGCCTGCGAAATGGCAGAAAGCGGCTGAGGAAAACAGGGGTATCATTACCCCATTAGTCAGAAATCTCGTTCATGGCCTTCAATTGAAAGTCGCGCTACCCAATGCGCATGGACCGCCATTCGACGATCGTGATTCTCACCGGCGCTGGCATTTCAGCCGAAAGCGGCCTGGCAACGTTTCGCGGGCCGGGCGGGCTTTGGGAAGGTCACCGCGTCGAGGATGTTTGTACACCCCAGGCACTGGCGCGTGATCCGGCGCTGGTCCACCGTTTCTATGACGATCGCCGCGCCGCGCTTGCTGGCGTGGCGCCTAATGCGGCGCACAAGGCGCTGGCGCGGCTTGATGCCGACTGGCCGGGCGAGCTGCTGATCGTGACGCAGAATGTCGATGATCTGCACGAACGCGCCGGGGCGACGCGGCTGCTCCACATGCACGGCGAATTGCAATTAGCGCTCTGTGCCGCTTGCGGCGCGCGGCGCGGCTGGACCGGAACGCTGCCACCGGGCAGCGCTTGCCCCGCCTGCGGGGCAGCGGCACTTCGGCCCGATATCGTGTTTTTCGGTGAAATCCCCTATCGGATGGAGCAAATCGAACGGGCGCTGGCAAAGGCCGCCTTGTTCGTTTCAATCGGCACATCGGGTGGTGTTTATCCAGCGGCAGGCTTTGTCCAGACGGCCCGAGCCTGTGGCGCGCAGACGCTGGAACTCAACCTGGAGCCCTCGGCGGGCAGCCGGTTGTTCGACGAAACCCGGCTTGGCGCGGCGAGCGCGCTAGTGCCGGCCTGGGTGGAAGAAATGCTGGGTTTGGTCGAAGATTAATAGAGCTGTCCTTCGGCTAACGCCGCACTTGCAGACGTTGGTCGCGAAGGTCAAGATGAGGCAGATGGCATTGCTTGAAACACTGCGTCAGTTTGTCGATTGGGATTTGAGGCGCAAGCCGATTACCACTGCCGGCAACCTGACATTGCTTATCGGCGTACTTCCTTGGTTGGCGCTTATTGCCACCGATGGCAGGCGAGGCTCGCCTACGCTGTCTGCGCCGATGATGGCAGCGATCGCATTTGACTTGATTTGGTTCAGTTACGTTGGCTGGCGCGGCTGGTTGCTGTTTCAGCAAGCAGCGGCGCGAGCCGACCGCCTATACGACTGTAAAGGCAAATATGCACTACCGTCTGAATATGCCGATACCGAAAGCGCCACGAAAGCGCGAAGGCGACGCCGGAAAGGCAGCTAACCACCACCGCCGGTCATCCGCACTGATGGGTCCACGCCCTACTCCGCCGACTTGTCGCTCTTGCGGCGAGTGCGCGGGGCGAGGCCGTCGATGGCGTTGGCGACGCCGGTGCGGGCGCGGCGATCGATGCGCAGTTCAAACACATCAGGGCGCGAATAATGGCCATCGGTGTCAAGCGAGGCGAGGCCCCGGCTAATCGCCGACAGATCGAGATCAGCGACCAGCAAATCGGGGCCTTCCATCGCCTCGGCGATGATGATGCCGTCCGGCCCGATGATCGCGCTGCCGCCGAATTGCAGCTGACCTTCGGGCATGCCCATGATCAGCGCGCGCGCATCGACATCGCCGCCCACCCGCTCCAGCCCCTCGATCAGCTCAGCGCGGTCCTGGATCGTGCCTGCCGCCAGCACGAAACAGCGCCCTTCAAACGCATAATGGCGCGATGCGACGAGATGCACCTCGCGCACCGTGGGCCAGGAAGCGACATGCACCGCCTCCCCTTCATGATGCATCGCCGCGCGGACCAGCGGCATCCAATGCTCCCAACAGATCAGCTGGCCGAGATTACCCCAGTCGGCTTCATGGACTTCCAGCGTCGATCCGTCGCCCCGGCCCCAGATCATCC
>JAIERC010000178.1 GCA_019747165.1 Sphingomonas sp.
GCTGGTGCTGGCGGATCACAAGCTGCGGCACCGGGGGCAGGTGGGCTGATCAATCCGCGAACGGATCGCGCACCAAGATCGTGTCCTCGCGTTCGGGGCTGGTCGACACCAGCGCGACCGGGCAGCGGATCAGTTCCTCGATCCGCTTGATGTATTTGATCGCGGCAGCAGGCAGATCAGCCCAGCTGCGTGCGCCCGCGGTTGATTCCTGCCACCCCGGCAATGTTTCATAAATCGGCTCGACACCCGATTGATCCGCATAGTGCGCCGGGAAATAATCGAGCTCAATCCCATTCAGCCGATAGCCGATGCAGATCTTCACCTCGTCAAAACCGTCGAGCACGTCGATCTTGGTCAGCGCGATGCCGGTGATGCCGCCCACCGCCGCTGATTGCCGCACCAGCACCGCATCAAACCAACCGCACCGCCGCTTGCGCCCGGTGACCGTGCCGAATTCATGCCCGCGCTCCCCCAGCCGCTCGCCGGTTGCGTCAGCCAGTTCGGTGGGGAAGGGGCCGCTGCCCACGCGCGTCGTATACGCCTTGGCAATGCCGAGCACGAAGCCGACGGCGCTTGGTCCCAGCCCCGACCCGCCGGCCGCCGTCCCTGCAATCGTGTTCGACGAGGTGACGAAGGGATAGGTACCGTGATCGACATCAAGCAACACGCCCTGCGCGCCTTCGAACAGGATGCGCTTGCCGGCAGAGCGCGCGTCGCCCAGCATCCGCCAGACCGGCTGGGCATAGGGGAGCACGAAGCTGGCAATCTCGCGCAATTGTTCGATCAGCGCCGCCCGGTCGATCGGTGGCTCGCCAAAGCCGGTGCGCAGCGCATCATGATGCGCGGTCAGCCGGTCCATCTGCGGGCCAAGATCGTCGAGATGGGCGAGGTCGCACACCCGGATCGCGCGCCTACCGACCTTGTCTTCATAGGCCGGGCCGATGCCGCGCCGCGTCGTGCCGATCTTGCCGTCGCCACTCGCATCCTCGCGCAGCGCGTCGAGATCGCGGTGAAAGGGCAGGATCAGCGCGCAATTATCGGCGACCATCAGCGTGTCGGGGGTGATGGTGACATCCTGGCCGCGTAGCTTCTCCACTTCGGCCTTCAGCGCCCAGGGATCGAGCACCACGCCGTTACCGATCACGCTCGGGGTGCCGCGCACGATGCCCGAGGGCAGCAGCGACAGCTTATAGACCATGTTACCCACGACCAGCGTATGCCCGGCATTATGCCCGCCTTGAAAGCGCACGACGACATCGGCGCGCTCGGCGAGCCAATCGACAATCTTGCCCTTGCCTTCATCGCCCCATTGGGCACCGATTACTGCTACGTTGGCCAATACCTAAATCCTTCAATTTACACCGTTCGTGCTGAGTAGGGGCTGAGCTTGTCGAAGACCCGTATCGAAGCAGCTGTCCTTCGATACGCCATTTCGACTTCGCTCAATGGCTACTCAGGACGAACGGACACGATCTTATTGCCCGCCAACTCATGCGTGCACAATTGCGCTTCGGGCGTGTCCCCCTCGTCGAGCGCTGCAACAGTGACCCACCCGCCGCCGCGCATTTGTGCTGCCAGCGCCAGGTCGGTGCCGAGCGGCAAGAACAGCCGCCGCCGCTCGGCAGGCGCAAGCCCGCCATCGACGATCGCGTCGGCATAGAGCGAGAAGCCGATCGCAGGTTCCTCGCTGCCATCCTCGTGCATCACCGTATAGCTGCCGCCGCGTCCGATTTCGCCGCGCACGCCGCCTGCAAAGATCGAAAAGCCGATCCAGCTTTGATATTCGAAGCCGTGACGCTCGGTTGGGTCGAGCGTGAGCGCGACCTTGCCCTTCAGGCTCTGCGCAATTGCCCAGAGCCCGTCGAGCCGTGATGTCAGTGCTCCCCCGGTCACAAAGGCGCAAAGCCGGTCATGCGCCGCGTCGAACGGCCCCGCCGCCTCGATCAGCGGCAAATAAGCGGGCGCGAGCGTGGCGACGGCCCCGGCGTCTTTGGCGTCGAGCCGGTTTTTTAGCAGTTCGATTTGGTCAGGCGCGACTGGGAAGGGACCCGCCGCCAGTACGTCGACGAGATCGGGCAGGGTGAAATCGATCGAGATGTCCGCGACTCCTGCCGCTTCGAGCGCCTCGACCGCGACACCAACAATCTCCTTTGCCGCCGCGACACTATCGAGCCCGATCAGCTCGCAGCCCATCTGGCGCTGCTCGCGTTCGGGCGCGAGTTCAGCCGCGCGCAGCTTCACCACTGGTCCGGCATAGCTCAGCCTTACCGGACGCGGGTGATGCGCCATGCGCGTTGCGGCGATCCGCCCGACCTGCGCGGTCATGTCGGGGCGGATCGCAAGGGTGCGCTGCGACACCGGATCGACATAGCGCACGGCATCGATCGTGCGTGACGCCTTTAGCCGCTGGGCGAGCCCCTCGAAGAACTCGACCAGCGGCGGATCAATCCGCTCATAACCATGTGCAAACGCGGCTTCCATCACGCGCGCTTCCAGCCGCGCCGCGACATCGGCGAAGGGCGGCAGGCGATCGTGAAAGCCTTCGGGGAGGAGGGAGAGAGTCATTCGTGCGCGCTAGCGATCACAATAGCCGGTGACAATCGCCGAACTGCCGACCATGCCGCGATGGGTGACTTGGGTGAAGTTCGATTGGCTAAGGACGGCCATTGTGCCGGCAATCTCGTCGCCGCAGCGGCTGATCGGGTTGGGCAGCCATGTCGGCGGGCGCTGGCCATGCGCCCGCAGCACCAGGATCAGCCGACCGGCGGGGCGCAGCACGCGCCGCACCTCAGCCAGATCGCCGGCAGGATCCGCCCAGAATTGAAAGCTGTGCAGCGCCAACGCCATGTCGAAATGCGCATCGGGCCATGGCAGCAGGGACGCGGTGCCTTCGCGCAAATCCGCTCTGCCGGTCATGACGGCGGCTCGATTGCGTTGCCGTGCCGTCGATACCATCAAGGGTGACGGGTCGACGCCCGCAACCAGCCCCAATTGTGGCGCGCTGAGCAATCGCTTGACCATGGCGCCGGTCCCAAAGCCAATTTCAAGCAGACGATCGCCAATGCCGGGTCGAGCTTCCGCCAAAGCGGCCCGGAATGCGCTGGCATTGGCGACGTCCATTGTCCAGCCGAAGAACCGCCCGACCAACCCGGCCGGACGCATCGGCTGAGGCAGTCGGGCGGATGGCATCAGAAGTTCAACCCCATCACCGTTTTTACGCCCGGCAGTGCGCGGACGTTGGCGATGAGACCAGGCGTCACCGCCTCATCGACCGACAGCAGCACGATCGCCTCACCGCCCGCCGAGCGGCGGCCGAGGTGGAAGGTGCCGATGTTGACGCCGGATTCCCCGAGCGTGGTGCCAAGCCGACCGATGAACCCCGGTGCGTCCTCGTTCACGACATAGAGCATGTGCCCGGCCAGATCGGCCTCGACTTTGATGCCGAACAGCTCGACCAGGCGCGGCGCGGCGTCGCCGAACAGCGTGCCAGCAACTGACTTGTCGCCGGCATCGGTCTTCACCGTTACGCGCACCATCGTGTGGTAATCGCCCTCGCGGTCATGCCGGATTTCGCGGACGTCAATGCCGCGTTCCTTGGCGAGGAAGGGCGCGTTGACCATGTTCACAATGTCCGAATGCACGCGCATCATGCCCGCGAGCACCGCCGACGTGATCGGCTTCTGGTTGAGCTGTGCCGCCGCCCCTTCGACCTCGACCGAGATGCCTGACAGGGCACCGTGCGCGAGCTGGCCGATTAGCGAACCAAGCTTTTCGGCAAGCGCCATATAGGGCTTCAGCTTGGGCGCTTCTTCAGCGGAGAGCGACGGCACGTTCAGCGCGTTGGTGATGCCGCCGGTCACCAGAAAATCGGCCATCTGCTCGGCAACCTGCAGCGCGACATTGACCTGCG
>JAIERC010000336.1 GCA_019747165.1 Sphingomonas sp.
AGCAGACGCTCCGTCCGCAGATATTGCAGCTGCCCGATGTGATCTCCGAAGTCTCAAACCTGCTCAAGCGGTTGCTAGGGGAAACGGTGACGCTGACGGTAAAGCATGGCCGCAACCTGGGGCCGGTACGCGCCGATCCTGGGCAGTTGGAGCAGGTGGTGATGAACTTGGCCGTCAACGCGCGCGATGCGATGCTGGCCAAGAGCGGGCAGGGCGGCGGCACGCTGACGATCCAGACGCTGGCCGTGCCTGCTGCCGATGTTCGCAAGATGGAATCGGATATCCTGCCGGTCGCCGATTATACCGCGATCAAAATCTCGGATACCGGCACCGGCATTCCGCCCGATATACTCCCAAAGATCTTCGAACCCTTTTTCACCACCAAGGAAGTCGGCAAAGGCACCGGGCTCGGGCTGTCGACGGTCTATGGCATCGTCAAACAATCGGGCGGCTACATCTTTGCGGATTCCCGGCCGGGCAAGGGGGCGGAGTTCACCATCTATTTGCCCGTCCACACCGCCGCGGCTACCGCCAAGCCAATCCCTGCCGCACCCAAGGCCAAGGAAGGCGAATTGTGGGGCAGCGGCACGATCCTGATTGTCGAAGATGAAGATATGGTGCGCGCGGTCGCTGAGCGCGCGCTGACCCGGCAAGGTTATACGGTGCTGACCGCTGAACATGGCGAGGCAGCGCTCGAGCTGCTTGCCACCCATCCGCGTCCTGATCTGCTGATTTCCGACGTCGTCATGCCAATGATGGACGGTCCGACGATGGTACGCCACGCCCGAAAGCGCTATCCAGATCTGCCGATTTTGTTCATGTCCGGCTATGCTGAAGAACAGCTGCGCAAATCGATCGACCTCGATAATGTCGCCTTTATCGCCAAGCCATTTTCTGTAAAACAGCTTGCTGAGGCTGCACGCGACGCGCTGGCGGTGAAATGACGCTTGGCGGCGCGCGTTATCTGGGCTCTAAGCGCGCGCTATGCCTGCCAACACCATCTTAATTGTCGAAGACGAACAGCTGATCGCAATGATGCTCGAGGATTTTGTCGAGATGCTCGGCAAACGGGTGATCGGCCCGGTGGATTGTATCGCAGATGGGCTGGCCGCGATTGCTGCAGGCGGGATTGATGCGGCGATACTCGACGTCAACCTTCGCGGCGATGAGACTAGCTGGCCGCTGGCCGATGCGCTGACCGACGCGGGTATTCCTTTCGTCTTCGCGAGCGGCGGCAGTGGCAGTGACATTGCCGATCGGTTTCGCGATCGGCCAATGCTATCCAAGCCGTTCACGATGGATGATGTTGAAACGGCGCTTGCGCGGTTTGCCTGATCAAGCGGAAGCTTAGGCCGTCCGTTCGGGGACTGCTGCTGCATCATCCGCCAGCGCCGATTGCGGGGCGACCGCTTCCCATGGAAAGACGAACCAGTCCTTAGTGACCGCGCGGTCAATTGTTTCGGCGCGATACTCCACCCGCTGCGCCGACCGGACATTGTCGATCAGCGTTGCGAAGCGAATGCTGCCGGCAACGGCCCCTTGTTCGGCCAGGATCGTGCGCAACCGGCCGATCGTGCCGCCAGTGTCATTGATGTCATCGACGAACAGCAGCTTGTCACCACGCCGGGTTCGCGCCGCCAGCCGGGCGAGCGCCCCTTCTGCAAATTCTTCGACCTGGCTCGAATAATCGACCGACAGCATTGGCAAGCCGGTCGCGTGGCTAAGAAAAGTGGCCGGTACAAGCCCGCCACGCCCGATGCCGATGAGATAGGACGGTGCCCAGCTATCCGCGCCGATCTGATCGGCGAGCGCCAGCACATGGGCGACAAACTGTTCCTGCTGGATCGGGGTGAAAATCGGCATCAGGCGGCATCCACATAGGCATCAAGCCGGGCGAGGTGCATGGAAACCGCATCAAGCGGCAGGAAAGACCCCAAGAAGGAATTGCGCGCGAGCAGCGTAAGATCAGCGCGGGACAGGTTGCGCCCGGCGGCGGCAGCACGATAATTGTCAGCGATGTAGCCGCCGAAATAAGCGGGATCGTCCGAATTGATCGTGGCCCTAAGACCTGCCTTCAACATTCGGTCGATCGGGTGTGCGGCCATGTCCGGCACAACGCAGAGCTTCAGATTGGACAGTGGGCAGACGGTGAGGGTCATGCCCTCACGCGCCAGTCTGGCGGTGAGTACCGGGTCTTCAAGCGCGCGATTGCCATGATCGAGGCGATCGATGGCGAGCAGGTCGAGCGCCTGCCACACATAATCGGGCGGACCCTCCTCACCGGCATGAGCGACGCGCTTGAGCCCCATCGCGCCAGCGGCGGAAAAGACGCGTGCAAATTTTTCTGGCGGGTGACCAATTTCTGACGAATCGAGCCCGACGCCGGTGATCCGATCGAGCCACGGCTCGGCGGCCTTTAGCGTCCTAAAGGCGGCGTCCTCGTCGAGATGGCGGAGGAAGCACAGAATGAGGTGGGCCGTTAGCCCATGCTTTGCTTGCGCCGCCGCCATCCCAGCCAACAGGCCGTCTGCCACCACTTGAAACGGTATGCCGCGATCCGTGTGCGTTTGCGGATCGAAGAATATCTCGGCATGGACGACCCCGTCCGCCGCCGCCCGATCGAAATAGGCGAGCGCGAGATCGTGGAAATCCTGTTCGGTGCGCAGCACGTCCGCCCCGGCATAATAAATATCCAGGAAATCCTGCAGTCGCGAGAAATTATACGCTGCCCGCACGTCCTCCACCGTTGCGAAGGGGATCGAGATGCGATTTCGCTGCGCAAGCGCCATCATCAGTTCGGGTTCAAGGCTGCCTTCAATATGCAAATGGAGTTCCGCCTTGGGCAGGCCGGCGATGAAGTCAGGGTGATCGGTCATGCGACACCATCGCGAAACCCGCCCGACAGGGCAAGCCGGGAAAGCGGGTTAGGAAATTTTCGTTCACCTCTTGTTCTAATAGAACATTATGTGTACAAAGACTGAGCGCATTGCCCAAACGGCATGTTCAGTCTAGCGACGGAGGCTTCCAATGGCAGCACAATTGAAGGTCATCGACAACAAAATGGCGGTATCCACGGACAAGGCAGCCGCTGAGCGGCAAAAGGCGCTCGACGCCGCCCTCGCGCAGATTGATCGGGCCTTTGGTAAAGGCTCGGCCATGCGGCTCGGCTCTAAGGAGACGATGCAGGTCGAATCGATTTCGACTGGATCGCTTGGGCTCGACATTGCGCTTGGTGTTGGCGGCTTGCCGCGCGGGCGCGTCATTGAAATCTATGGCCCGGAAAGCTCGGGCAAGACCACGCTCGCGCTGCACGTCATCGCCGAAGCCCAGAAAAATGGCGGCACGGCGGCGTTTGTCGATGCCGAACATGCGCTTGACCCGGTCTATGCCAAGAAACTGGGCGTGAATATCGACGAACTGATCGTCTCGCAGCCCGATACCGGCGAGCAGGCGCTTGAGATCGTTGACACCCTGGTGCGTTCCAATGCCATTGACGTGCTGGTGGTCGATTCGGTTGCCGCCCTGGTGCCGCGCGCTGAAATTGAGGGCGAGATGGGTGATAGCCATGTCGGCCTGCAGGCGCGGCTGATGTCGCAATCGCTGCGCAAGCTGACCGGGTCGATCAGCCGTTCGCGCTGCATGGTGATCTTCATCAACCAGCTGCGCATGAAAATCGGCGTGATGTACGGCAACCCGGAAACCACGACCGGTGGGAATGCGCTGAAATTCTATGCCTCGGTGCGGCTCGACATCCGCCGCACCGGCCAGATCAAGGACCGCGAGGATATCGTTGGCAACACCACCCGGGTGAAGGTGGTCAAGAACAAGGTCGCGCCGCCGTTCAAACAGGTCGAATTCGATATCATGTATGGCCAGGGCATTTCGAAAATCGGCGAAATTCTCGATCTTGGCGTCAAGGCCG
>JAIERC010000182.1 GCA_019747165.1 Sphingomonas sp.
TACGGGGAGCAAGCGCCGCCGCGCTGCTGGCGATCGTGTGTCTTGGCTATTCCGCGCAAGCCGCAATCCGCGCGATCATCGCCAGCCAAACGGCGCCCATGCAGGCGGCGGTGCGCGCCACAGGCTATGAGGCTGAGGATCATTTCCCCGGTGCCGCGCTGCTTTATGCGGCCGATAGTGTTGCTGCCCCAGCCACCGGAGTGACCGGCACCGCTGCGCTGCCCGATCTGCCGATCCCCGCCGACGCGCTGGCGACGATGGCCGATGGGACGGTGCACGCGGCCGCGCCGTTTTCGATGCGCCATGCCAGTGCGACCGACCGTGCCCGCGCGGTGCAATGCCTGACTGCCGCGATCTATTATGAGGCCGGCAATGAGCCCGATGCTGGCCAGCGCGCAGTGGCGCAGGTGATCCTCAACCGGGTGCGCCACCCCGCCTTTCCCGCCACCGTGTGCGGCGTGATCTATCAGGGATCGGAAAGGACAACCGGCTGCCAGTTCAGCTATGCCTGTGACGGATCAATGGCGCGGATGCCTGCGCGGGCGAGCTGGCTGCGGGCGATGCGGGTGGCCGCAGAGATGCTGGGCGGCGCGGTGGAGCGCGATGTCGGCACGGCGACCCATTATCATACCTATGCCGTCACCCCGTCATGGAACCGCCAGCTGGTGATGACGGCGGCGATTGGCGCGCATTTCTTCCATCGCTGGCAGGGATATTGGGGCACGCCCGGCGCGTTCCGCCAGGCCTATCTGGGCGGCGAGCCGCTGCCCGGCCCGCACCCTCGTCCGATCGCCCCAACGGCACAAATCGCAAGCGTTGGTGCTGCGCCGGCAGTGACGATCATCAGGCCACGGACCGCCGCATCGGCTATCCAGCCCGCTTACGCCCAGAGCAGCCTGCCAATTGCCGGCAGCAGCTTCAGCCGCCCGATGGCCGATCCGCTCCCGGACTCAACGATCCTGGACAAATGGAAGGATAGCGGCAAACCGCTCCGCTAGTGCCACATCTAGATGACCGCTATTCATCTCCATAAGCCCCTCCCCTTCGGGAGTGGGGCGACTCTCGGCCCTGTCCGGGGGACAGGGCTGTCGCCTCACTCCCGAAGGGGAGGGGCTATAAGTTTCGACCAATTAGAATTGACATAAGCGCCGCTATTGCGCCGCCAGATATTTGTCGAACCAGCCGATCACCCGCTTTTGCAGATCAAGCGCGTTGGCCGGGCTGCGGATGCCATGGCCTTCATCGGCATAGATCACTAGGCTGGTGGGCACACCGAGTTCCTTCAGTGCGTGCCAATATTCGATCGACTGGGTGGGCGGCACTTCAATGTCGCGCTCCCCCACATAGATGAAGCTGGGGGTGCTTGCCGAAAAAGGGCAGCATCCAGGCGTTGATGCCGTTGGTGCCATAATAGCTGATCCAGTTGGACAGCCCCGCCCCCGCCACAATCGCCTTAAAACGGTTGGTCTGGGTGTTTGCCCACATCGCCATAAAGCCGCCATAGCTGCCGCCCGTCAGCCCGAGCCGCGCATCATCTACCGGGGCAACCTTCTCCACCGCGTCAATGCCGGTCAGAATATCGCGCAGATCGCCGCCGCCGAAATCGCGCTTATTGGCGGCGGTGAAGGCTTCACCCTGGCCATAGCTGCCGCGCGGATTGGGCAGGAAGACATAATAGCCCGCCCGGATCATCTCCGCCGTGCCGCCGCGATCAACAAAGCCGGGGATGCTCGCTGCCGCCGGGCCGCCATGGACGATCGTGATCATCGGGGCTTTCTTCGACGGATCCGCCGCGATTGGCGCGAGCAGCCAGCCCTGCACGTCAAACCCTTCATTCTGCCAGCGGATGCTGCGCGCCGTGACGATCGGCAGGACATCGTCATTGTCGTGGGTAATCTGGCGCGGGCTATCGAGCTTGCCGGCGATGATCGCCGGGGGGTGGGTGAAGTCCTGCATGATCGTCGCGACGTGATGGCCATCGGCGCTGAAAGACGCGCGCCCGTCACCCGCCGCAAAGCTGGCCGGGCGGCTAAACAAGGGCGCCGAGAAGCCAGTGCCGGGGATAACGCTCGCCAATTGCGCCTGATCGCCTGCCAATAAGGTCGCGCGCAGGCCAGCCTTGGTCCAGTCGAGCGAGGTTGCGGTTGCCTTTGCGCCTGCAGTGATGTTGACGGGCGCACCACCGGCGAGCGGGACCGTCCAGACATCGCCACCAACCGAGCCGAAATCGCTCATCAGCCCGCCAATATAGGCGACTGTCTGGCCATCGGGCGAGACACGCGGGAAATTGAGCTGGGTGGCGGGCTTGGCGATTTGCCGCACCGCGCCGGTCTGCGCATTGACGGCGTCGAGCGTGGCCACCCACCAGTTCGCATCGCCATTGCCGAGCGCTGAGGTGACGACCAACTCTGTGCCGTCGGGCGCCCAATCATATTCATAAATATAACGGCCCGATGGCGAGAGCGGCTTGACCGCGTCGGCGGCAACCGGCGCGCTGCCGAGCGCGAACACCGCAAGGCGCTGTTCGTCATTCTTCTCGCCAATCTCGCCGACCTGGCGAACGCCGGCCTGCGCCGCGCCGGCTTCCTTGGCGGCACCGATCGTGACAATCAGGGCGATGCGCTTGCCATCGGGCGAGAAGCGCGGCGTCTGCGCGATGCCCTTGATCGTGGCGACGGTTTGCAGGGGAGCATCGCCGCGCGCGATGTTGAGGGTCACGACACCAGCCGTGCGATCCCGCGCCAGAAAGGCGAGCGATCCGTCGGCGGCAAAGCTCAGCCCCGAATAGCTGCAGGTCGCGCAAGGATCGATCGTCGAGACGATGCGGCCATCCTTGGCGGTGCGCAGCGTGATGCTGGCGTGCCCGGCGGTAACCGTATCAACGCTGGCGATGCGGCTGCCGGTGGCGTCGATCACCAGCCCGGCATATTGGCGCGGCGCGGCGAAAGCAGGCGTAGCAGCGGCAGTCAGGGTAATGGCTAGGGTGAAGGCAGCGGGGATAAGGGCGGCACGCATCAGGCTATTCTCTCCGGCAATTTGTTAGGGCCGGAATAGCACAGCAAAGGGCCCCGGCAAGCGCGATGCCTGCCGGGGCCGAAATGAGCAGCGACTTTCAGATCAACCGCCAGATTAGCGGCAGCGCACGTCGTCCTGGCCACTCTTGTCAATTGCTTGACCCGCCAGCGCACCGCCGCCCACGCCGAGCACCGTGCCGAGCACCTTGGAGCCGCCCGGGGCGATCAAATTGCCAAGCAACCCGCCAACCGCCGCGCCGATCACCAGCCCGGTGGTGCCGTCATTGCGGCGGCAATAATACCGCCCGTCCTGCCCGCGATAGACGCGGTCATTCTGGCCGAGGCGCCGTTCCCGATAGCGGCGGTTATCCTCGCGATAATATTTGTCGGCATAATAGCCGCCATAGTGCGGATCGGGATTGTTGTAATCGTAACGGCGATAGTCCGATGCATAGCCAGGACCGCCATTGCCATAAGTCTCGCAGCCCGCGAGCAGGGTTGATGCAGCCAACAGGCCGAGCGTAATCGTGCGCATAGTTTTTCTCCAGCAGGGGTGTTGGAGGCTCAATGCGC
Source organism: Sphingomonas sp. (assembly GCA_019747165.1). Taxonomy (GTDB): domain Bacteria; phylum Pseudomonadota; class Alphaproteobacteria; order Sphingomonadales; family Sphingomonadaceae; genus Sphingomonas. Next base: position 3,588 of record JAIERC010000182.1, read on the forward strand.
AGGGAGTGATTTCGTTGCGTCAGCGGATCGCTCAGGCGCGTGCCGCCACCAGCGACCCCGCCGGCGTTGGCGCGATCAGGTCAGCGGAGGGCACCACGCCCGCGATCCAATCCGCCCAGCGCGCACGCGGCAGTAGCACCACTTGCCGCGAATGATAGGGTGCGACATCGGGGCCGGGCGTGGCGGTGAGCATCGTGAACGCCTCCCCCACGCTTTCGTGCGTGCGCCACACCCCGGCGATGCAGAAATAGGCCCCCGCCAGCGGCCCGTCCGCTGCGGGGGTGAAGATCCATTTGGTCTTGCGCTTCTGCCCCGGTTCGGGCGCGGTGAATTCATAAAAGCCATCGACCGGGATCAGGCAGC
>JAIERC010000105.1 GCA_019747165.1 Sphingomonas sp.
AGCACATCGAGGTGATCGTTCGCCAGATGCTGCAAAAGGTTGAGATCACTGATGGCGGCGACACCACGCTGCTGGCTGGTGAGCAGGTTGACCGCGAGGAGATGGACGACATCAACTCAAAGCTCGACAAGAAGCAGACCCCGGCACAGGGCAAACCCGTCCTGCTCGGCATCACCAAGGCCAGCTTGCAAACCCGCAGCTTCATCTCGGCAGCGTCGTTCCAGGAGACCACCCGCGTCCTCACCGAGGCAGCGGTTCAGGGCAAGCAGGATACGCTGATCGGCCTGAAGGAAAACGTCATCGTCGGCCGGCTAATCCCGGCAGGCACCGGCGCCGGCCTCAACCGCCTGCGCGTGACCGCCAACTCGCGCGATGCGGCCATGCGCGTGGCGCAACGCCGGATGGACGAAGTGGCCATCACCGCGCCAAATTCGGCGGCCGAAGAGCATGAAGCAGAGCTTCATCGTTCGGCGCGTGATGCGGGCGGCACGGGCGACGATGCGCTCGCGGCTGTCGTCAGCAGCGGCCATGGCACCGATGCTGATGCCGGGGACTATCTGAACACTGATAGCTGATCGAGATTGATCAGCTTTGGATGAAAGGCCGCCGTCCGGGGAAACCTGGGCGGCGGTTTTTTTTGTGGCGGCTTTAGTGGCTGGCTGGCGCCGCCGATGGGGTCGGCCGCTCCTTGGGAGATTGAAGCCCATCGCTTGCCGATGTGTCAGCTTGATGCTCCTGGATCAGCGCAGCTTCTGACGATCGCACTTCCGCTCGACCGCCGCACACATCCGAAAGAGGCACGATCAGCTTTGCTTCAGTATTGCCGTAATATTCGAAATTGGGGCGCATCTTTACCAATATCCGCAGTATAGAATACTTACAAGAAACGAGCGTTTCAAAATAATTGTCGTCGATCTCGCCTGGTTCCAGAGTCAACGGCTTCCACATGAAGAAGGGGTGAATGCTGCCGGGTTTCCATCCGCGATAGATTTCTTCCGTTCGCAAACATTTGCTCTGCTCGGATCTAGCGATGGGTTGACCCATAGGCTCAAGCTCAAGATCTTCCTGAAACTGCCCGTTTCTTTGAATGCCGCTTTTGCTGTCGGGGCGCAGTCCATAGACGCCGAGAGAAGCGCAATTGATGACGAGTCGTCTTGCCCCGCGATTTTCAGTGGGCACGCGGACAGTGAGTAAAACTCTCTTCTTTGAAGATGAATCGCCGAAGTCAACTATCTTTGTCTCAACATTGAAGGTGTAGCGGATACGATCCTGGCGTTGATAGAAATATATCCCGCCGGCGACAAAGACCGCGCACATCGTTACGATTGACGCCACACCTTGCAACACTTCGCTGGTGCGGCTCACGTCTCGCCAGTTCGTCGACGTGAATGCCATCGCTATGCCCGTAATTGCCGCTGTGATTGCGACGGCAGCAACGCCGTAAACGAATGGTGAGCTGTTCGGCGTGAAGAACGCGATGCAGCCAGCTATTGCAAGCAACGAAAATATCAGGATTTTGTGATCATGCGTCATGCCCAACCGCCATTTCCGGACAATTTAAGGCGGATCTTGCCCGAATAAAATACTCGTTCAACCGACAAACAAACTGTGACACTGTTGCCTCGAGAGCCCTAACATCAGGTATTATCATACTTCTGTTGTTGGGCACATAATCGACACTTGTGTTTACGCGCGGAGGTTTCCGCCAATTCAGCTCGATTGGAGGCCGCCGTCTAGAATAAGACGGGCGCCGTTTTTTTGTCTGGCAGCGCCAACGCTTTTGGCTAGTCTGCCGCCAAGGACGCAGCACCGGCCAAAGCCAAAGGGGACCCAATGCGCACCATCCTGCTTGCCGCCACCAGCCTCGCCGCCCTAGCCATGCCCGCGCAGGCGCAGGCGCAGCAGGTCGATACCCGGGTGATCGGCGCAGCGACGCTTGAAAATGTGCCCCCCATCCCCGCCGATCTGGTGCGCGATCTCGCGCGGTATCGCGAAAGCCGGGCGGCGGGGTTTGCCGATTGGATGCCCGATGGCAGCATGCTGATCCTGACGCGCTTTGGAGCGACGCCGCAGCTTCACCGCGTCAATGGCCCCGGCATGGCGCGCCGCCAGATTACCTTCGCCGCCGAGCCGATTGGCAGCGCACGATCGATCCCCGGCACCGACCGGCTGTTGTTCAGCCGCGATACCGGGGGGGATGAATGGGTGCAGATCTATGCCATGGGCCCCGACCTGAAACCCGTGCAGTTGACCGAAACGGGCACACAGAACGGATCGATCGTAATCGCGCGCGATGGCGGGCTGATCTATTGGGCACAGGCGACCAAGGGATCGGGCGACCGCAAGATCTGGCGCGCCAATCCGGCCGATCCGGCGTCGCGCCAGATGATCTATCAGGGCACCGGTGTCACCGTGCCGTCCGATCTATCCGCCGACGGCAAGACGTTGCTGATTACGCGCAGCATTTCGGCCGTGGAAGATCAGCTATTCCTGCTTGATATCGCCAGCGGCACCGCAACCGAGATCGCCAAAGGGCCAAAGGCTAGCCTGTCGGACGCGACCTTTGTGCGCGGCGACAAGGCGGTGCTGGCGGTGAGCAACCGGGGGAGCGATGTCGACCGGCTAGTCGAGATCGACATTGCGACCGGCGCCCTGACGGCGGTGTCACCGCCCTCACCCTGGGGCGTTGAGGATTTTGACATCAGCGAGGATGGTCGCATCCTGGCCTATGCGACCAACGAGGATGGTTATTCACGCGTCTCCGTTCAGGATTTTGTCACCCGACGCGCGCTGCCGCAGCCGCGCTTGCCCGATGGCGTTGTCGGCGGACTGAAATTCTCGCGCGATGGCCGCAAGCTGGCAATTGGCATCGCCACCGCGCGTGACCCCGGCGATGTGTGGAGCTGGGACGTGACCGGCGGGACGCTCGATCGCTGGACAGAATCCGAGGCCGGGCCAATCGACAAGGCGATGATGCCAGAGCCGAAGTTGATCCGCTTTACCAGTTTTGACAAATTATCGGTGCCCGCCTTTGTCTATCGCAGCAAATTGGCGGCGACGGGCGCCAAGACGCCCGTCGTCATCCTCATTCATGGCGGGCCTGAAGGGCAATCGCGGCCCGGCTGGACGACGACCCCGGCTGCCTTTGCCGATCTGCTCGGCGCGACGGTGATCGTCCCCAATGTGCGCGGATCGACGGGCTATGGCACGCGCTACCTGAACCTCGACAATGCCGAAAAGCGTGAGGACAGCGTCGAAGACATCGGCGCGCTGATCGATTGGATCAAGGCGCAGCCCGATCTCGATGGCGCTAAGATCGCGGTCTATGGCGGCTCCTATGGCGGCTATATGTCGCTGGCGGTGATGACCAAATATAGCGACCGACTGGCGGGTGGGGTCGACCTTTTCGGGATCGGCGACTGGACAACGTTCCTCCAGAACACCGAAGCCTATCGCCGCGACAGTCGCCGCGCCGAATATGGCGATGAACGTGACCCCAAGATGCAGGCGGTGTTCGCGCGCATTTCGCCCCGCGCCAATGTGGCAGGAATTACCAAGCCCATGCTTATCGAACAAGGCGCTAATGATCCGCGTGTGCCCCGCAGCGAAAGCGAGCAGATGGTGCAGGCAATCCGGAACCGCGGCGTCCCCGTATCCTATATTTTGTTCGCCGATGAAGGGCATGGCTGGCGCAAAAAGCCGAATCAGGATTTGGCCCAGCAGGCCGAGATCGCGTTCCTTCGGCGACTGTTCGCTGATGCTGGCAAGTAACCGATCCCAGCACCTCCCAACGCTTGGCAGTGGTGCATAGCAGCAACTATCCACATCTATTTCGCACGGTGCCGCTGACCCCATCTTGAGTGCTGTGACAACTATGTTACCGAACGTCGCACAATCCGGGTCACACGGATGACGGGGAGGATGCTGTCTTTTTCATCGGGGGAATCATGTCTGCCATGCCGTTATC
>JAIERC010000484.1 GCA_019747165.1 Sphingomonas sp.
TTGCCAAGCCTCGCTAGACCGGAAACCGGAAGATGACACCTGACGTAGCGTCCGCAGCCCGCAAATCCATGGCCCAGCTCCACCGTGCGCCCGAACCCGAAGTTCTAAAACCGCTATTGGCGCGCGCCGCCGTCACCCCCGACTCGCGCAATCGGATCATGTCCGAGTCGCTGGGCCTGCTGGCTGATTTGCGCGCGGCGCAGGGCAAGGGGTGGGTGAACCAGTTCCTGCAGGAATATCGGCTCAACTCGTCAGAAGGCGTGGCGCTGCTGTCGCTTGCCGAAGCATTTTTGCGCGTGCCCGATCCGGAAACCGCCGATCTGCTGATCGCCGACAAATTGGGCGATGCCGATTGGCGCGCGCACACCGGCAAGTCCAACTCGACATTGGTGAACTCCGCCACCTGGGGTTTAGTCGTCGGTCGCGCGCTGGTGGGCGAGGGCGATCAGCCGAGTGCACTCCGCCGCCTCATCAGCCGCGCCGGCGAACCCTTCGTGCGCCAAGCGGTAGGGGCGGCGATGCGCATGATGGGCGAAATCTTCGTGATGGGGCGCACTATCGATGAAGCTGCCCGCCGGATGAAAAAACCCGAGCACAAGGGCTTTACGGCGAGCTTCGACATGCTGGGGGAGGCCGCGCGCACTAAGGCCGATGCCGATCGCTATTTTCGCGCTTATGTCGACGCGATCGATGCGGTCGGGGCTGATCCGGCAGCGGGTCATTCGATTTCGGTCAAACTCTCCGCGCTCCATGCCCGCTATGAAGTCGCGCACTGGGACGATTGCGTCCCCGCGCTCACCGAAATGCTGGAGGCGCTTAGCGTTCAGGCGGCGGGCAAGGGCATTGCGCTGACGGTCGATGCCGAGGAATCCGAGCGGCTGGAGATGAGCCTAGACATCATCGGTACCGTCGCCGGGCTGCCGTCGCTGAATGGATGGGACGGCTTCGGCATGGCGGTGCAGGCCTATGGCAAGCGCGCGCGACCCGTCATCGCCTGGGCTGGTGCACTCGGTCGCGAGATGAACGTCCGCCTCGTCAAGGGCGCGTACTGGGACAGCGAGATCAAGCGCACCCAGGTGGAAGGGCTCAGCGACTATCCGCTCTTCACCCGCAAGGCCGCGACCGACGTCTCCTACCTCGCCTGCGCGCGCGATATGCTCGACGCGCCGCATATCCGCCCCGCCTTTGCCAGCCACAATGCGCTGACGGTGGCGACGATCGTGGAGTGGGCGGGCAATAGCCGTGACTTCGAATTTCAGCGCCTCCACGGCATGGGCGATGGCCTGTACGAGCGGCTGGTGCGCGAGCATGGCTATCATTGCCGCATCTATGCGCCCGTCGGCGGGCACCGCGATTTGCTGGCCTATCTGGTCCGGCGGTTGCTGGAGAATGGCGCGAACTCGTCCTTCGTCCACCAGCTTGCCGATGAGCGCCTGAGCGAAGACGAGATCCTGGCCGATCCGGTGGTGAAGATCGCGAGCGTCGGCGGGACGCGACACCCGAACATTCCGCTCCCCGCCGATCTGTTTGGCGCGCAGCGCAGGAATTCCGCCGGGCTTGATCTCGCCGATCAGACGACGCTGGCCCAAACGGTCGAAAATCTCCGCGCCTCCGCGCCTCCGCGTGAACAAGATGATCTCACGCGGAGACGCGAAGACGCAGAGGGGGTAGTGGGTGCAGCCCTTGCAGCCTTCCCCGCTTGGTCGGCGCGACCGGTTGAAGATCGCTGCGCGATCATGGAGCGCCTCGCCGATCTGCTCGAGGAGAACCGCGACGCGCTGATGGCGATCTGTGTCGAGGAAGCCTTCAAGACCATCCCCGATGCGCTAGGCGAAGTGCGCGAGGCAGTCGATTTCTGCCGCTATTACGCCGCCGAGGCGCGCGCCAACCTCCACCCGATCGACCTCCCCGGACCGACCGGTGAGCGCAACACGCTCCATCTCGAAGGGCGCGGGGTTTGGGCGACGATCGCGCCGTGGAATTTCCCGCTGGCGATTTTCCTGGGGCAGACGGTGGCCGCGCTCGTCACCGGCAATACGGTGGTGGCAAAACCGGCACCGCAGACCCCGCGCATCGCCGCGCTTGCGGTCGAGCTCGCCCATCAGGCCGGCGTGCCGAAAGACGCGCTGATCCTCTTCCCCGGCGGCCCCGAAGTCGGCGCTGCGCTCACTGCCGATCCCCGCGTGCAAGGCGTCGCCTTCACCGGCTCCACTGCGACCGCGCGCAAGATCGCCCGCAGCCTGTTGGAGGACGACAATCGCCCCATCGTCCCGCTCATCGCCGAAACCGGCGGCATCAACGCGATGATCGTCGATTCGACCGCGCTGCCCGAACAAGTCGTTGCCGATGTCATCACCAGCGCCTTCCGCTCGGCCGGGCAGCGTTGCTCGGCGCTGCGTCTGTTGCTGCTGCAAGAGGAGATCGCCGACGGCGTCATCGAGATGCTTCAGGGCGCGATGGACCTGCTCATCATCGGCGACCCCGCCAATCCGCGCACCGATGTCGGCCCGGTCATCGATCAAGCCGCCTATGACAAGCTCATGGCCTATCGCGCCCATCTCGGCGGCGCGCTGATCAAGTCGATTGCGGTGCCAGATGCCGGGCTGTTTGTGCCGCCCACGCTCGTCCGGCTCGGCTACATTGACGCGCTCGACCGCGAATGGTTCGGCCCCATCCTCCACGTCGCGACTTGGCCCGCGGGGAAGCTCGCCGAGACGGTCGCGCGGGTGAATGCCAAGGGGTACGGGCTGACGATGGGCCTCCACAGCCGCATCGCTCGCGCCAGCGAACTGGTTGAAGCGCGCGCGGCGGTCGGCAATCTCTACGTCAATCGGTCGATGATCGGCGCGGTGGTCGGTTCGCAACCCTTTGGCGGCGAAGGGCTATCGGGCACTGGCCCCAAGGCAGGCGGGCCGCATTATCTCTACCGCTTTTGTGTGGAGCGTGCGGTTTCGGTCGATACCACCAGTGCGGGTGGCAATGCGACGTTGTTGAGTTTGGATGAAGGCGGGGCTTGAACGGAAGGTTCATAACGATAGGCGCTGGACCTAACGCGCCGCTCACCCAGCCGGGCCAGCCCCCGACGCATCCCCCGGCGCCCCCTCCGGCGGCAGCGCATAAGGCAGCACCATCGTCCCATCGGGCGCTGCCGTGAAGCTCGTCTGGGTGGGATAGGCAAACGTTATTTCCTCAGCGGCGAAGCGGCGGAGGATCGCCAGCCCGACATCGTTGCGGCCCTGATACCAGCGCGCAAAGTCCGGGCTCAGCGTGTCATATTCCAGCTCGATATTGATTGTGCTGTCGCCAAACCCGACCAGACCGGCCTGGGCAAAGCCGTGGCCGAGTTTTTCGACCTCCTCACGCAGCATCGCCGGGATGCGGGCAATCACGTCGGGCGGTGTCTGATAGGTGATGCCGAGTGCGAATTTGTTGCGGCGAAAGTCACGCCGCGAAATGTTGCGGATTTCCTTTTCCAGCAACTGTTTGTTGGCGATGATGTGCTCCTCGCCTGAGGCGGGTCGGACGCGCGTAGATTTCAGCCCGATCTCCTCGACCGTGCCAGTGGTGTCGTCATAGCTGATGACATCGCCCTTGCTGAACGGTCGATCAAAGATGATCGCTAGCGCCGCGAACAGATCAGCGAAAATGCCCTGCGCGGCCAGGCCAATCGCGATGCCGCCCACACCAAGCCCAGCTACCAGCCCGGTGATGTTGACCCCCAAATTACTCAGGATGACGATGGCCGCGATGCCGAACAGCACCACCGTGACGAGCAAGCGGATGATGCCCATCGCATTGGCGATCGTTTCGCCGCTATAATGCTCGCTCTGCGCGCGCTGTTCGATCACCCCAAGCGTGATTTCGCGCGTCCAGATCGCGACCTGGAAACCCGCGGCGATCGTGAAGAGGAAGTTGATCGTCTGGGCGAGCTCGATCGGCGCATGGGCATAGCCATCGACCAGCTTTG
>JAIERC010000349.1 GCA_019747165.1 Sphingomonas sp.
GCTGTGATCATGGTCAATGCGGTGCCTGTACGGTGCTGGTCAACGGCAGGCGGATCAATAGCTGCCTGACGCTGGCGGTAATGCATCAGGATGATGAGATTGTGACGATCGAGGGGCTCGCCTCGGGCGATGTACTTCATCCGATGCAGGCTGCCTTTATCACGCATGATGGCTTTCAATGCGGCTTTTGCACGCCTGGCCAGATCTGCTCGGCGGTCGCGATGCTTGATGAGGTCAAGCATGGCTGGGCGAGCCATGTCAGTGATTCGCTCGATGAGATCACGCTTGATGACGAAGAGATTTCGGAACGGATGAGCGGCAATCTCTGCCGCTGTTCGGCCTATCCCAATATTGTCGACGCGATTCGTGAAGTTGCCGGGCTGACGCCCGCTGGTCGTGAAGTTGCCGGGTTGACGTCCGATGGTCGGGAAGTGGCAGGCGCATGAAGCATTTTGATTATGTGAAGGCTGACAGCCCCCAAGCCGCCGTCGCCGCTGGGGGCTCGGGCACGCATTTCATTGCAGGCGGCACCAACCTGCTTGATCTGATGAAATTGCAGATCGAAACCCCGGGCAAGCTGGTCGATATTTCCCGGCTGGACCTGGCGACAATTGCCGAGACGGCAGAGGGTGGCCTGTCGGTCGGCGCGCTCGTCACCAATAGTGATCTGGCGCAGGACGCGCGGATTCGGGAGCGCTACCCCGTGCTCGCCCGCGCGCTGCTCGCTGGGGCCTCGCCGCAATTGCGCAACAAGGCGACGACGGGCGGGAACCTCCTCCAGCGCACCCGCTGCTATTATTTCTATGACACGGCCCGCGCCTGCAACAAGCGTGAACCCGGCATTGGCTGCGCCGCGCAAGGCGGCTTTAACCGGATCATGGCGGTGCTCGGCACCAGCGAGGATTGTATCGCCACGCACCCAAGCGACATGGCCGTCGCGATGCGTGCGCTGGATGCCGTGGCGGTAACGCTGCAACCGGGCGGCGACCGGCGGCGGATCGCGCTTGGTGATTTTTACCGGTTGCCCGGCGACACGCCGCAGATCGAAAACGCCCTCCAGCCCGGCGAACTGATCACCCATATCGAACTGCCCCCCGCGCCGCAGGGCAAGCAACTCTATCGCAAGGTTCGCGATCGGGCATCCTATGCCTTTGCGCTGCTCTCGGTCGCCGCGATCGTCGCGGTAGAGGACGGCAAGATCACCAGCGCCGCGCTGGCATTTGGCGGGATTGGCACGGTGCCCTGGCGTGATCCGGCGGTTGAGGCGGCTTTGATCGGGCAGGTGCCCTCGAGCGCTGTGTTCGACGCTGCTGCGGATGCCTTGCTGGCCGACGCCCGCGGGCAAGGGACCAACGATTTCAAGATACCGCTCGCAAGGCGGGTGCTGATCGCCACCCTGAGAGACCTGACCGGAGAGGCGGCATGACCGAACATAAGATGGATGCCGATTACGGCGCATCGGCGCTTGATCGCGGCGTGCAGGGGCTGCTCGGCAAGGGTGTCGACCGGACGGATGGGTTCGCCAAGGTCACCGGTGCGGCGCGTTATGCCGCCGATCAGCGCCCCAAGGGCAAGCTGGCCTATGGCTATGCCGTCACCGCGACGATTGCCGTCGGCACGGTCAAATCGGTCGATACGATCGAGGCGGCGCTGATGCCCGGCGTTATCACCATCATCACTGACGATCCCCGTCTGCCAAGCGAATCGCCCAATATCGGCGCGGATATGGCCCCGCGCTTTGATGGCGTGGTTGAAAGCTATGGTCAGATCATCGCGCTGGTCGTCGCCGAAAGCTTCGAACAGGCGCGCGCGGCGGCAATGGCGGTGACGGTCGATTACGCCCCACAAAAGGGCAAGTTCGACACGATGGCCAATATCGACAGCGCCAAACCCCCGCATGAAGGCGCGATGCTGCCCGATGCGATCAAGGGTGATGTTGATGCAGCCATGGCCGCTGCCGACGTCACCGTCGATGTCACTTACTCCACCCCCTATCAGGTCCATGCCGCGATGGAGCCGCACGCGGCGGTCGCCGAATGGGATGGTGACGATCTGACGCTCTATGGCTCGATCCAGATTTTCCGCGCGGCGCGGCCCTTGCTCGCCAAGTCACTGGGTATTGATATCGCCCGCATTCGGATGCTCTCGCCCTATATCGGCGGCGGGTTTGGCGGGAAGATTGGCGGGCCCGAGATGGTGCTCGCCTCGATCGCCGCGCAGGCCGTTGGTCGCCCGGTGCGGGTGGCGATGACCCGCCAACAACTGTTCCATTCGATTTTCGGTCGGTCGGATACGCACCAGCGCATCCGCCTTGCCGCCACCGCTGATGGGAAGCTGACTGGCATGGCGCAGGACAGCGTCGTCAGCCAAAAGGTTGGGGTGAGCTTTTTCGAGCCGGTCGCCCTTGGTGCACTGTCACTCTATGAGGCGCCCGCGCGGCAGTTCACGACGAAGATCGTCAAATTAAACGTCACCCGCGCTGGCGCCGTGCGGGCGCCGGGCGAAGCGGTCGGCATGATGGCGCTCGAAACCGCGATGGATGAGATGGCCGAGCAACTGGGGCTAGACCCGATCGCGTTTCGCAAATTGAACGAGCCCGATGTCGATCCGATGCGCGGCGTGCCCTTCTCCACCCGCTGCCTCAACGATTGCCTTGATGAGGGCGCGACACGCTTTGGCTGGGACAAGCGCGTCGCGACACCGGGGGCTGTGCGCGAGGGCGAATGGCTGATCGGCTTGGGCATGGCGACAGCCGCCCGCGTCAACTTCCTCGCCAACAGCGATGCGCGGGTTCGCCTGACGCCCGCCGGGATCGCCGAGGTCGAAACCGACATGACCGATATCGGCACCGGCACCTATACGATCCTGGCGCAGATCGCTGGCGAGATGCTCGGGCTGCCAATCGACAAGGTGACGGTGAAACTGGGCGATTCGAATTACCCCGTTGCGGCCGGGTCAGGCGGCTCGTTCGGCGCTGCATCCAGCGGATCGTCGGTCCAGCTCGCCTGCGACGATATCGTCGCCGAACTCGCGCGCCGGATGGACGCGAAGCCGGAAGACATGACGCTGAAGGACGGCCACGCCATCGCCGGCAACAAGCGCGTGCCGATCAGCGCGCTGATCGGTGACTCGCCGATCGAGGCGATGGGCAGCCTGCGCCCCGGCACCAATAGCCGCACCTTCAGCCAGGCGACGCACGGCGCGCAATTTGCTGAGGTCGCGGTCAACGCCGTGACCGGTGAAGTCCGCGTTCGGCGGATGCTCGGCGTTTTCGATTGCGGGCGCATCCTCAATGCCAAGACCGCGCGCAGCCAGGCGCTGGGCGGGATGATCTGGGGGATTGGCTATGCGCTGCATGAGGATGCGGTGCTCGATCAGCGCAGCGGATCCTATGTCAACCGCGATCTCGGCGAATATCACATCCCAGTGAACGCTGATGTCCCGCAGATTGAGGCCTATTTCGTCGAGGAGATCGACAACCACGCCAGCCCTGTCGGGGCGAAGGGTATTGGCGAGCTGGGCATTTCGGGCGCGGGCGCAGCGGTCACCAATGCGATCTACAACGCGACGGGCGTTCGCGTGCGCGACTGGCCGATGACGCTCGATCAGATATTGCCTGGGTTGCCGGGCGTTTAAACTAACACCGTTCGTGCTGAGTAGGGGCTGAGCGAAGTCGAAGACCCGTATCGAAGCACATGCCCCAAACGGGACCCTTCGATACGGTGATCAGGAGAAACATGCCGGGGGTATGTTTCTCCTGATCACTTCGACAAGCTCAGTCGCTACTCAGGGCCAACGGCAGGATTGAGAGACCATGGCCGATAACGATTCCGTCCTCATCGCCGCCGCCGCCTGGAAAGGCGCACCGATGGCGATCGCAACTGTCGTCTCGACCTGGGGCTCTGCGCCGCGTCCGCGCGGCAGCCATATGCTCGTCCACCAGGATGGCCGGTTCGAAGGATCGGTGTCGGGCGGGTGCGTTG
>JAIERC010000099.1 GCA_019747165.1 Sphingomonas sp.
CCCTTCGACTTCGCTCAGGGCGAACGGAGTTTGGGTTGGTCCAAACCAAAGTCATCAAGCTCTAACGCGCGGATCGCCCTGTCCGCGCCACAGCGAGGCAGGCTGCTTCGGCAAGGATGCTGCCAGCGGTTGCTGCGCCCATCATCCCGCGCTCGGCCTGACGCAAATGGTCAATCGCCCCGCTCAGGCGTTGCGGCGTCCAGTGCCGGAGCGCGCGACCGGTCGCGGCCTTTTCCTTGAAGAAGACGCGTGGCCCCTCAATCACGCTGGCGATTGATGCGCCGGCAGCCACCTCTGCCTGTAATTCTGAAAGCGTCATCAGCCGGCGCACCAAGCCGCGCATCAAGGGCACCATCGACACCCCTGCTTCATTAAGGCGCGCGAGCTCGCTGCCCAATCGAGCCGCATCGCCGCCAATGGCGGCTTCGATGGCGAGGGCCATTTCGGCTTCCCCCAAGTCGGCACCGACGGCGTCGATCGCGGCATCGTCAAGCGTGGCCGGACGTTCGGGCGCGGCGTCGAGATAAAGCGCCAGCTTTTCAATTTCGCGGGTCAGTACCGCGCGATCGCCCCCGCTGGCGGCAAACAGGCGACTGGCCGTGCCACCGGTTGTGCGCAGCCCATGTTCGCTGGCGATGGCGGCGGCAAGGCGGTCAGCATCGGCCGCTTCGGGCGGGTAACAGGCAAAGCTCAGCGCATTATCCGCAGCCAAGGTGAGTTTGACGACCTTGCCGGCGGTCTTCAGCGTTGGGGCGATCGCGACCACCGGATTCCCTGCGCGGGGCGCGCTGAGCAACATGGCGATGGCATCAAGGCTTTCCTCGCCAAGCGCGGTGACCCGGATATGCCGAGCCCCCCCGAACAGCGAGAGTGAGGCGGCTTCGGCGGCGAGGCGGCCCGGGTCAGCCTTCAGGCTGGCGCCGTCCAGATCGACTCGCTCGGCATCGGTCCCCATTGCCCGCGCCAGCCGCAGCGCAAGATCGCGAGCGCCCGATTCATCGGGCCCGTGCAGCAGATAGAAACGAATCGCCGGATTGGCGCTGTCCAGCGCTTGACGCAGTTGGTTGGCGGTCGCTTTCACGATCCGGCTTGGCTCGTCCGTTCTGCATAAAGCGCCATGCGGGCGACAATCTGGTCCGCGACGATCGCCGAAAGCCGCTCCAGCGCGGTATCCTCTGCCGCGATCGTTGCATATTCGGAACCAACGACATCGACACCGGCATCGGACCCGGCGGTTGCATCAAGCAGCACCGCGCCATTGGCCAGATCGATAAGCTGATAGCGTGCGCGCAGGGTGCGGCGTTCGCGGGTGATCGTGTCGTCGCTGCGCACGCCCAGCCCGATAATTTTGTCATCCAGCTTGACTTCAAGGCGATAGAGCGGGGGATTGCCCTTATCGCTCACCAGCCGATCGCGAATGGCGTTGCCGACCAGATAGCCTGCCTTGCCCGCGATCGGCGCGACTTCCACCTGCGATAATGCCACCGCAACCCGCCCGCCGCCGCCGCCAGCATAAAGTGGATGCAGGCCACAGCCCGCCATTGGCACCGCGAGCAGCGCCAGCAGCAATGCCGGTGTGAGCAGCCGCCTCATGCGACGAGGTTCACTAATCGATCAGGCACGACGATCACCTTTTTCGGCGTTGCACCCGCCAAGATCCGCTGCACATGGGGATTGGCCATCGCCATTGCCTCTACCGCGTCGCGTGACATGCCCTTGGCGACAATTTGCGTATCGCGGAGCTTGCCGTTGATCTGGATGGCGATCGTAACCTCATCCACCACCAGCAAGGCCGGGTCAACAACTGGCCAAGCCGCATTGGCAATCAGGCCTTCGCCGCCAATCGCCGCCCAGGCTTCCTCGGCGATATGGGGCACCATTGGCGATACCAGCTTGAGCAGCCCCTGAATGGCGTCCGTCCGCGACGCCGATGGCGCAGCCCGATCAATCGCATTGGTCAGTTCATATAGCCGCGCGACCGCCTTGTTGAAGCTGAGCGCTTCGATATCGCCTGCGACCCCGGCGATGGTCTGGTGCAGCTTGCGGTCAAGCGCGACATCGCGGCCTTCGCCGCCGCTCTCCGATTGCAGCAGCCGCCACAGCCGCTGGACATAGCGCCATGCGCCTTCGATTCCTGATTCACTCCAGGGCAAGTCGCGCTCGGGCGGGCTGTCCGACAGCATGAACCAGCGCACCGCATCCGCGCCATATTGCGCGACGATCGGCTCGGGATCGACGGTGTTCTTCTTGGATTTGGACATTTTCTCGACACGACCCCGAAACACAGGATCGCCCGTCGACTTCTCGAAGATTTGATCTCCGCGCTCTTCAACTTCATCAGGCGAAAGCCAGCGCGTTGCCTTTTGATTCTGACCATAAGTGCTGATCGAGTATGTTTCGTGCGTCACCATTCCCTGCGTGAACAGCCCGGCAAAGGGCTCCACGACATTGAGCCGCCCGATATGGTTCAGCGCACGTGTCCAAAAGCGGGCATAGAGCAAATGGAGGATCGCATGCTCGACACCGCCAATATATTGGCCAACCGGGAGCCAGGCCTCTGCCTCTGCCTTGTCGAACGGTTTATCGTGCGGCTGACTGGCGAAGCGGATGAAATACCAGGACGAATTGACGAAGGTGTCAAGCGTATCGGTTTCGCGTCGCGCCGCTGCACCGCAACTAGGGCAGGCAACATGCTTCCAGCTTGGATGGCGATCGAGCGGGTTGCCGGGAATGTCGAAGCTGACATCCTCGGGCAGCACCACCGGTAGCTGATCGCGTGGCACCGGCACCGCACCGCATACATCGCAATGGATGATCGGGATCGGCGTGCCCCAATAACGCTGGCGGCTGACGCCCCAGTCGCGCAGGCGGAAGATCGTACGCCCGGTGCCCCAGCCTTCGCCCTCGGCGCGCTGGATCACGGTGCGCTTGGCATCCTCGATATCCATGCCGTCCAGGAAATGCGAATTCACCAGCGTACCGGGGCCGGTATAGGCGGTGTCGCCGGCAAATATCGGCGAATCCTGATCGCCATCAGAGACCACACGAGTCACGGGTAACCCATATTTGCGGGCGAAATCGAGATCGCGCTGATCATGCGCGGGCACGCCGAATACCGCGCCGCTGCCATAATCCATCAGCACGAAATTGGCGATGTAAACGGGCAATTGCCACTTTGGATCAAAGGGATGCGTGGCCGTTAGCCCGGTATCAAAGCCCAGCTTTTCTTGGGTTTCAATCTCCGCCGCAGTGGTGCCGCCGAGCCGGCATCGCTCGATAAACGCGGCGGCTTGCGGGTCTTGCTGCGCGGCGGCCTGAGCGATCGGGTGATCGGCGGCGACGGCAACAAAGCTCGCGCCGAAAATCGTGTCGGGCCGGGTGGTGAAGACTTCGACCGCATCGCCATTGGACAAGGCGAAGCGAAAGGCGAGGCCCTGGCTGCGGCCGATCCAATTTTCCTGCATCAGCTTGACCTTGTCGGGCCAGGCATCAAGCGTGCCGAGGCCGTCGAGCAATTCGTCGGCGAAATCGGTGATCTTCAAAAACCACTGGCTGAGCTTGCGGCGCTCAACCAGCGCGCCGGATCGCCAGCCGCGCCCGTCAATCACCTGCTCATTGGCGAGCACGGTCATATCAACCGGATCCCAATTGACCGCCGATTCACGTCGATAGACCAATCCGGCCGCGAACAAATCAAGGAACAACGCCTGTTCATGCCCATAATATTCGGGCTCACAGGTCGACAATTCGCGCGACCAATCTAGCGCGAAGCCCAATTGTTTGAGCTGGCGCTTCATGTTGGCGATATTGGCGCGGGTCCAGTCGCCGGGATGGACACCCTTTTCCATCGCGGCATTTTCAGCCGGCATGCCGAATGCGTCCCACCCCATGGGATGGAGCACATCATGGCCAATCATCCGACGATAGCGCGCCAGGACATCGCCCATCGTGTAATTGCGGACATGCCCCATATGGATGCGCCCCGACGGATAGGGAA
>JAIERC010000480.1 GCA_019747165.1 Sphingomonas sp.
TGTTATGGAACATCGCGCGGGTAATGCCCCAGGGATCAACCCCCCAATGCGACCGAAACCGGCGATCCTCGATCGCGAGAAAAGCGTTGATCACATGCGGCGGCAGGCTGACGGCATCGACGGGCTTGCCGATCGTCGCCCCGCGCCGCGCAATCGGCGTGCCATCGGCAGCGAGCAGGGTGACGCTGGGCGGCGCGGGTGGCTCCAGCGACTTGGAGAGTGGCGCCGTCAGCGCGAGCCAGCCGACCGCGACGACAAACAACACCACAACGGCGGCCACCGCGCGGATCGTCCAGCGCCAGCGACCGGGGCGGTACGCCACCGGCAGGTTGGTCGAATATCCTTGGCGCGCTGCGTCGGTGGGGCGATCGTCATCGGCCTCGTCCCAATCCTGCCACTCCTGATCCTCCCAATCCCCATCGCCGAGGTCATCGTCGATTGGTTTGCGATCTGCGCTGTGGCGATCTCGATAGCCGCTCGGCGGTGGCATCCCATCAGTCAGCTCGAACGGCTCTGCCGGATCAGACGGCCAGCGGCCAGGCGGGGGACGATCAACGGGTCCTGAAGACATGATCTCGATCCAGATAGCCAAGCGCGGGACGGTCAACTGTATTATCGCAATGATACAGTCCCGACAAGAGCCGATCCCCAGCACCACCCCGGGCAAGGATTGCCACCCCATGGGGAGCCAGAGGGGAAGCCGGACTGGACGGGCGCGCGTCGCTCATGCACATCGCCTAGCAGGTCAACCCGGCTCACGGAACTGCAGGCGAATTGGGAGGGGAAAAGCGTGCGCGTCACCATCAAGGATGTCTCCCGAGAGGCGGGCGTCTCGATCAAGACCGTGTCGCGCGTCCTCAATAATGAGAAATATGTCGGCGTAGAGACGCGCGCGAAGGTCGCGGAGGTGGTCGCGCGGCTGAACTTCCGGCCCAATGTCGCGGCGCGATCTCTGGCCGGGCGGCGCTCATTCCAGATCGCGCTGATCTGTGACAATCCTTCGCCTTATTATGTCTATGAAATGCAATCGGGAATCCGCGATCGCTGCGAGCAGGACGGCGTCCGGATGATCGCGCAACCCTATGCGCGCGGGTCCGAACGACTGATCGACGAGATTGAAAGCCTGGTCGAGGCAACGCAGATCGACGGGCTGATCCTGACCCCGCCGGTCAGCGACCATCCCGAAGTGCTTGAGCTCTTGGCGCGTCGCGGCGTGCGCTTCGTGCGGGTATCGCCGGGCACCCAGGTCGAGCTATCGCCATCGACCTTTATCGACAATCGCGCGGCAGCGGCGACGATGACGGCGCATCTGCTGGGGCTCGGCCACCAGCGGATCGGCTTCATCGCCGGCGACCCTGGCTTTGCCACCAGCGCACAGCGGACCGAGGGCTATCTCGACAGCTTACGCAGTGCCGGGATCGCGATCGATCCGGCCTTGATCCGCAGCGGCAGCTATAATTTCGCGTCGGGCGCGCGCGAGGCCGAGGCACTGCTAACCGCGCCCGAGCCGCCGACCGCGATCTTCGCCGCGAGCGATGACATGGCAGCAGGGGTGCTGACCGTCGCCCACCGGATGGGGCTGCGCGTGCCGGGCGATCTGTCGGTCGCGGGTTTCGATGATACGGCCCTGGCCAGCTTTGTCTGGCCGCCGCTGACGACAATCCGCCAGCCGACACGCGAAATGGCGCACGCGGCGGCGGATTTGTTGCTGAGTGATGCACAAGGGCCGCCCGAGCGGCGCGAGATTGCCCATGCGCTGGTCGTTCGGGAATCGACAGGGGTGCTAGCCCAGCGCTAAGTCGAAGCAATCGAAGGCTACGGACGACCAAGTATGGGGCTCAATTGTTAGCGCTCCGAAGTCGCCGCCGATATTTCTATTCTGAAACCACCCGCGGTTCATCAACACCGGATAACCCAGATATGCCTGGTCAAGATAGATGGCATTTGTGGAATTGTAGCATCGGTCACTTCGTATTTTGACGCGATATAGTGCGACGTGTTATGGATAACAACGACTCGGTATATTAATAGCCTGCATATTGCGGATGCAGTAAAAATTGATCGCATGTGGATAGAGGTAATTCACATGTGTTGACTAATAATTTCGGCCTTATGGTCCTTTATTGCATGACAATCTATGATGCTTAATGTGGTAATGAGTGGTCGATGAAAAACGATCGGCACTTGTCTGTATCAATGAACATCGGGTCGATGAACGATTGCCGCACAACAACACGGACCAACTGCTCAAGATCGTACAGCACTGGATGAATGACGGTTTTCTGGGGTTAAAAAGCAAGGGGCGGATATGAAAAACAGAGCCATTTTATCAGCTTTGACGGCGTTGACCGTAACGATCGGCGTGTCATTGAGTGCGCTGTTCGCGCCAGCCAAGCTGGATGCCGCAGGCAGCAGCGCTGCGGCCGACACTAACCCGGCAGTCAACAGTCCCGACCAAGTCGCCTGGTCGCTTTTCCTGGAGGTCAATCAACCGACAGGGTCAGGAAAGTCGACTTTTGAAAGCTGGGCGAGCGACACAGACACCTTCAAACCCGGCCCGATTTGGCCGACTGGCGAGATCAAGCTCAAGCTGCATGCGCCGATCATTCCGTCTTTCGGCAAGGCGATGACGCAAAAGGGTGCCAAGTTCCATTTGGAGCTGGCGCCGGGCATTGGCCAGGGCGTCACCGAAGAAACCAGGCGCAACAAGCCCGCCTTTGACTTTATCGTCACCAACAAGCTGTTTTCGAAATCTGGCCTCGCTGCAGCTTATGGCAAGAAAATCGATTTCCCGACCGAATCGCTCGAGGTGAAGGCCAATTGGCTGGCGGTGGCCGATGTTCCAGCGTTCACGCTAAACCGCGTTGCAGTTGCCGATGTGGGTAAATATTTCTACATCAGCAGCGATACGGCGGGAAACAAATACGCGCTGCTGTCGATGCATGTGATCTCGAAACAAGTGCCCAACTGGACATGGGCAACATTTGAAAATCAGTTCAATCCGGCCCGATGCGATATATTGAGCTGCAAGGATAAATTTGGCGCTGCCACCCCGCTGGTCGTGCCCAATGCAAAGCCTGATGCAGGTTATCCGGCGTGTCAAAAAACGGCTGCATTGCAGCAAATGTTTCAGCAACAAAACGCCAATCCCGTTTTCGCAAATTACTGCCTGAAGGGATCGCAAGTCGATTTTACCGACAACACCGGGCTGGCGATTCGGCTGGGGAACAGCATTACAGAAAATGGCTTTGTTCAATATTCGTCCTGCATTACCTGCCACAGCACTGCGGCGTGGGACAAGACAGGCGCGATGGCCCATAGCGCGGGGTTCTTTGGGCCGAACGGCAATCCGTTTGTCGGCGCGATGCAGCCGAACTGGTATTGGACGTATAAGGGCAAGCCCCCGGTCAATCAGGGACAGCCGGGCAATGTCCTGGTCGCGACGGCAGCCGATTTTGTCTGGTCGATTCCGTTATGCGCCTATGACGATAGCAATCCGAATGCGCCCGCCCAATCGCCCTGCGCTGGAAAGTAGGGATAAGAACGTTTCTCGGGCAGCCGCGACCTAATCATGGTCGCGGCTGCCCGCCGAGCATCGGCGCAATCGGAAACTGACATTGCCGGTACATTGAAGTCGCTAGGAGGCCATCGGTCCAAGGTATTTGCTCGCCATCGGCGCGCTACCCGATCACGAACACCGCCGCCGCCCCCGCCAGCACCAGCGCCGCCAGCGTCGCCGCCCCGATCACCAGCAGTGGCTTTGGCCCTGCTTCTAGCAATTGGCGCATCGGCGATCGGATCGCCGTCGCGGTGACGGCAGCGGCAAGGGCGGCGGTCGCGAGTTTTTCGGCCCCGGTTGCCACAATTGGCGGGATCACGCCGAGCGAGTGGATGCCCGCCACCACGAAAAAACCGACAACGAACCAGGGGATGCCGGGGCCCTTGGTCTTGCTTCCTTCTTTGGGGAAATAGAGCGCGACCACCGCCAGCGCGGGGGCAAGCAGCGCGACGCGGGTGAGCTTGACGATCGCGGCGATGTCGCCCGCGCCCGGTGAATAAG
>JAIERC010000167.1 GCA_019747165.1 Sphingomonas sp.
TAGAGGAGAGTGACATGGCCGATATGAACGAGATCGAGGCCGCCGCCCGCGCCGCCAAACGCGTCCGCGAAGCCGGTGACCAGACCGAGCTGCAAAAAAAGCAAGAGCCCAAGGAAGGCAGTTGGCCGCTGGTGCCGATCGGCATCGGCATCGGCATCGGCTCTGCCGCACTGGCAGCGGCGCTGCTTTATGCCAACCGATCGCGCAAGGACCATAAATAGGGTTGGGCTTGATTGGGGCTGGCTGGCGGGGGTCGGAGGGTGGCGGGTGTTGGCCCGCATTTGACACCCTTATCCTGTTGTCACTCCGGGCCCTTCGACAAGCTCAGCAGAGCCCTTTGCCGAAGTGACGGTTGGAGGCAAGGTGGCCGGTTTCGCCCCCAAGCCGTCACTCTGTGAAAAGTCGTTCATGCTAACATCAGCCATTGCCAAACGGCCTTTTCAGAAGGATTGTGTTACGTGATGACTGACCAGCAGTAGCTGTAAGCGAGGGGGGCATGACTGAACTGATTAGCGTCCGCTCTCTCCAGAAATGGTTGGGTTGCCTATACCTGTTAGTCGGTTTCGTTGCAGTTTTACGCTTGGAAAACTTCGTTGTGGCAGCAGTTGCTGTCGCTATCGTCATAGGTTCCTATTTCACTGCTAGAACTATCCCTGATTTGCAGATTCGGCAGGACCAAATACTCAAAGTATGCCGCGTGGGCGCAGTAGTACTATCAATCGGCGCTATTGTGGACTTGGTTGGCGGCCCTCATGCTTTAGAATGGGCTGCGGTGGTAATGGCTTATTGCGCGGGAAATAGGTTGCGGGCAGCTGCTATCGGGCCGGTTGGCTAATGGCAGCTAAGCATTACTTCTCTCGCAAAGCCGCCCGTCGCTTAACTACTAACGGAAGAAATCAAGTCCCCTCTCTCATCGGGAGTTCAGGGTCGGCACCGAGTGCTGATCACCCCGAACTGGTTGCACGGACCTAGGTCGCGCTTCTTCAACCCGGCCCTAGTCGTAGCTGGGTGAGGGGATCGCCCTCTCGATAGCGCAGCATCCCTCATCCAACCTGCGCTAGGCAGCGCGCTGCAAGGCTTCGATATCCTTCTCCCGATGGGAGAAGGGTTGATGGCGATTGACATCGTTAACACACGGGGGCCAGTCTTTCCCCCGATCATTCCATCCGGAGCCCAGCCCCTATGCGCCTTTTCCGTCTCGCCCTGTTGATCGGTGTCGCCGCCCTGCCCGTTGCCGCCGCCAGCGCAAAGCAACCGGCCAAGGCTGCCCCGGCATCGACCAGCGCGGTTAAGCCCATCGCCTATACCGAGCGCACGCTCGCCAATGGCCTGAGGGTGTTTGCTATCCGCGACACGGGGACGGCAACGGTTTCGGTGCAGGTCTGGTATAATGTCGGGTCGAAGGACGATCCCAAGGGGCGATCGGGCTTTGCGCATATGTTTGAACATCTGATGTTCAAGGCGACGCGCAATCTGGTGCCTGAGCAGTTTGACCGGCTGACCGAGGATGTCGGCGGCTTCAACAACGCATCGACCAATGACGATTACACCAATTATTATCAGACGGTGCCGGCCAACCATCTGCAACGCCTGTTGTTTGCCGAAGCAGACCGGATGGCGTCGCTGGTGGTCGAGCCGACCAGCTTTGCGTCCGAACGCGATGTGGTGAAGGAAGAACTGCGGCTGCGGGTGCTGGCCCAGCCTTATGGCAAGCTGTTCTCGCTCTATTTCCCCGAAATTTCATACACCACTCATCCCTATGCCCGCCCCGGCATTGGCAGCATCGAGGAGCTGGAGGCCGCGTCGATCGACGATGTCCGCGCCTTCCACGCCACCTATTACCGGCCCGACAATGCCGTGCTGGTGGTGGCGGGCAATTTCGATCCCGCGCAGCTCGACGGCTGGGTGGATCAGTATTTTGCGGGCATCAAAAAGCCCGATCGGGCGATCCCGCGCGTGACCGTGGCCGAACCCGAGCGCCAGACCGCGATCAGCCGCACAGTGTATGAAGACAATACGCCGCTGCCCGCAGTGCTGATCAGCTATCAAATCCCGGCCGATCGTAACCCGGATTCCGCCCCGCTTGGCGTGCTGAACGCGATCCTGTCAGCGGGCGAAAGCTCGCGGCTGTATGAATCGCTGGTCTATCGCGACCAGATTGCGCAGTCGGCGGGCACCTTCCTCGATTCCAAGCAAGCAACCGGTGCCTTTGCGGTCTATGCGATTCTGGCCGGGGGCAAATCGGCAGAAGCGGGCGAAGCGGCGCTGAAGGCCGAAATCAAGCGCGTCCGCGATCAACTGGTGAGCGATGCGGAACTGCGCGAAGCCAAAAACCAGATCATCACCGGGGTACTGCGCCAGCGCGAAACCGCCGATGGCAAGGCATCGACGATTGCCAATGCGGTGATCATCGATGGCGATGCCAAGGTGGCCGATCGCCAGCTTGCCGAGCTAGCCGCGGTGACAGCTGCCGATATCCAGCGCGTTGCCCGCCGCTACCTGACAGACAATCGCGCCGCGACGTTGCGCTATCTGCCTGCCACGCCAGGCGGGCCGAAAAGCGATCCGATCAGCATCGCGCCAACGGTGCAGGTCGCCGCGCTGACCGCACCGGCCGACATTCGGATTGTCACCCCGGCCCCCGCTACGGAGCGGGTATTGCCGCCGCCGCCCGCCGCGCCGGTGACCGCCGCCCTGCCCACCCCAATCGAGACACGGCTGGCCAATGGCTTGCGCGTGATCGTCGTTGAAAAACATGATCTGCCGCTAATCGCGGCCACCCTTGTCGTCACCCCCGGTGGTGGCGCAGCGGACCCGGCGACGCTTGCCGGGCTCAACAGCCTCACCACCGATTTGCTGACCAAGGGCACGGCCAAGCGATCCGCAACCCAGATCGCGCGCGAGATTGAATCGCTCGGCGGGTCGATCAGCAGCAATGTCGATTGGGACGGCGCCTCGCTTGAGATCGGCGTGAAATCCGATCAGGCGGCACCGGCGCTGGCGATCCTTGCCGATGTCGCGATGCACCCTGCCTTTGCGCAGGAGGAGATTGATCGCGCCCGCACCCAGGCGATTGACGGCATTGGCGTTGAACTGAAGAACCCGGCCAGGCTCGCAGGCTTTGTGGCGGCGCGCGCGGTATTTGGCGGCAGCGCCTATGGCCATGTGCTGGCGGGCACACCCGATGTGCTGAAGGCAATCACGCGCACCGATATCGTCAACAGCTATGCAGCGAGCTGGCGGCCTGATCGCGCGGCTTTGGTGCTGGTCGGCGACATCACCGTGGCGCAGGCCCAGGCGCTGGCGAGCAGCAATTTCGCGGGCTGGAAAGCGCCTGCGTCTGCTGCCGCGCCAACCGCATCTGTCGCCCCCAGCTATCCGGCACCGCGGGTAATTGTCGTCGATTTTCCGGGGGCCGGTCAGGCCGGGGTGGTGGTCGCGCGGCCCGGCATCGCGCGCAACGATGCCAGCTATTACCCCGCTGCCGTCGCCAATGCGACATTGGGCGTGGGTTTCTCGTCAAGATTGAATCAGGAAATCCGCATCAAGCGTGGGCTTGCTTATGGCGCGGGCAGCTCGGTTGCGGCGCGCCGCCAGCCGGGGCCGATCAGCGCCAGCACCCAGACCAAGAACCCGTCGGCAGCCGAGGTCGTGGCGCTGATCGTCGCCGAAATGAAGCGGCTGGGCGCCGAAACCGCCCCTGCCGCCGAGCTTGATACCCGCAAGGCCGTGCTGATCGGCGGCTTTGGTCGATCGGCAGAAACCACCGGCGGGATTGCCGGCCTGATCGGCGGCTATGTGATCGATGATGTGCCGCTGAGCGAGCTGAAGGATTATGCCGGACGGATTGAAGGCGTTGATCCAGCGACGGTGCGAGCTGCTGCTGCCAAGTTGCTCGATCCGGCGGGGGCGAGTATCGTCGTGGTGGGCGACTCAAAGCTGTTCATCGACGACCTGCGCAAGGCCTATCCGACGCTGGAGCTGATCCCCGCCAGCGCGCTGAAACTGGAGTCGCCGACGCTGAAATGAACGAATAATTACGTTAACCATCAAGTGTTTCGCCCCG
>JAIERC010000033.1 GCA_019747165.1 Sphingomonas sp.
CGGTTCGGGCGATTTCGTCATTATCGACGCCAACCTCAGCCAGCGCGCCGCGCGCCATTACCACCGCAGATTCCATCACTTCACGAAAAGCGCCAACCATCGGCGCATCCTTGAGCTTGACCATACTGCGGCGATCATAGGCGCGCACGAATGTTGCCGCATTGGGAAAAGCCTCCCGCACCGCGTGGAGCAGCGCGGTATCCACCTGATCCTCATCGACGCAGAACAGCAGCAGTTGCACCTCGCCCGCCCCCGCCTGACGCAGCAGATCAAGCCGGGTGCCGTCGCCATAATAAACCTTGGCACCAAAACTGCCGGCGGTTTCGATCATCTCCGGATCGCGGTCGATTAGCGAAACGCTGATGCCTTGCCCGATCAGCATTTGCGCCACGGTCTGGCCAAAGCGTCCATAGCCGATCACCAGCGCGCTTGCTCCGTCGCTCCGGGGGACATCAAGCCCCTCTCCACTGCGGACCGGTGCCGATCGGATCCGGCGCGTGAATATCATCAAAAAGGGTGTGGTCGCCATCGACAAGGTCACCACGGCACCGAACAGGCTGGCTGCCTGGGGTTCGATCAGCAAGGCATCCTTGGCCTGGGCAAACAGCACAAAGCCGAATTCGCCGCCCTGACTGAGCAACAACCCGAGCGCGAGTGCGGGTCGCCAGTTCATTTTGAAGGCCAGGCCAATCGCCATCATGATCCCGGTCTTCGCGGCGATTAGCATCATCGCCATGCCGATCACGAACATTGGACGTTCGGCAATGGCATGCAGATCGAGCATCATGCCCACACTGAGGAAAAACAGGCCGAGCAGGATCGATCGGAAGGGATCAACATCAGCCTCAAGCTCATGCCGATACGGGCTATCTGCCAACATCACCCCGGCGATAAACGCGCCCAGCGCCGTCGACAGTCCCAGCGCCTCCATCACCGCTGCACTGGCGATCACGGTGAAAAGCGCGGCAAAGACAAACATCTCGCGCTCGCCAAGATTGCCGATCAACCGGAACAAGGGCCGCAACAGGAACCGACCCGCCGCCACCAGGCCGACAATGGCCAACACGGTGTAAAGGCCAAGCAGCCAGCCCGGCGGCGCATTGGGCACAGCCGGCGCGCGGGACAGTGCAGCGACGATCGTAATCATCGGGACAATCGACAAATCCTGGAACAGCAGGATCGAAAAGGCGCGCTCCCCAAAGGGCGTCTTCAATCGCCCGGCCGATTGCAGCATCGGCAGGACCTGCGCGGTTGAGGACAGCGCCAGCGGCAGACCGACCGCAAGCGCGGCCGCTGGTGAAAAACCAGCAATCAGCCAGACGATGCCCGCCACGGCAACACCGCAGAGGCTGACCTGCAGCAGCCCTAGCGCGAAAATATCCTTTTTCAGCCGCCATAGTCGCGCCGGATTAAGCTCCAGCCCGACCAGAAACAGCAGCAGGGTAATGCCGAGTTCGGCGATCCCCATCTTCTGTTCGGCATCCCCGACCAGCCCCATGACCTGCGGCCCGACCACGGCACCCGCGATCAGGAACCCCAACGTCGCGCCCAGCCCCAGCTTGCGGAACAGCAGCACAAAGGCCAGCGCAAAGCCAAGCAGGATCACCCCATCGCGCAAGGTCGCGCCGATCATGCGGCGGTGCTGCCTGACCCCATCGCCGCAGCGGCAGCGGAAGCGGCTTCAGCCGCCGCTTCAAACGCCAGCCGGATGGAGGCGTGGCGCGCACTATGCGGGCGCGCGGGTTCAAAAATATCCAGGCCGGGCCAGTCAGGCAGCGCTGCATCGCCGGCCAGCCAGGCCGCCAGCGAATCGCGCGCCGCAGCCAATTCGTCCGCCGTCTTGCCTGTCGCCTGCGCCGCCATCAATGACGACGATGCCTGACCCAGCGCGCAAGCCCGCACCAGCAAGCCGATGTCGGTCACGCGACCGGCAGCGTCGACGTTCAGATCAACCGTCACCCGGCTACCACAAATCGGCGATCTCTTTTCCACACTGGCCATCGGCTGAGGCAGCCGCTCGCAATATGGGGCAGCGGCGGCCAAGCGCAGAATCTCGTTGTTATAGAGTGGCGCATTCACGGCGTTGGGTCACTGCTATTGGCGGGCGTGGCGCTATTACCGTCGGGGCCAAAGGCATTTTCACCGCGCCGCCGGCGATCAACAAATTCCGAAATGCCTTTGCTGGTCTGACTCAGCACTGGATAAGTGCGTGATTTGGTGATCCAGCTTGGCCGCCGGTTCGGCCCGCCGCCAATCGTATCGGTAACCAGCACGATCAGCAAAAAGCCCAGGCTGGCCAGGATCAGCCCCTTCAATCCGCCAAAACCAAAGCCAAGTGCGCGATCAAGCGGCCCCAATATCGATGTGCGCGTGCGGGCACCGATCATGTTGGCAACCACCCGCCCGCCAAAATAAATCGCCCCGGCAACAATCGCAAAGGAGAGTACCGCCGCGCCCGCCGATGTGCCGACGACACTCGTCAACATCGTCGCCACCGGGCCGTGCAACAGCTTCAACCCGAAAACGATGAAGATCCACACCATCAGCGACAGCACTTCAGTGACGAAGCCGCGCATCAGCCCAAGCACCGCTCCGCCGCCAACGAGCAGCAGCACGACGATATCAAGTGCGGTCAATCCCATGTGCCTGTCCCTTATCCCCTTGGGGAAGATGGTGTGCCGAAGCGCTGATCGCTAGCCACGCCCGAGCATATGGTCAACGAAACTGCCAAGGTTCTTGAAACCGCTGAGTTTCAGGGGCTGTTTTTCACCCGTCAGCGCCGCTGGCACCATTGCGCGTTCAAAACCCAGCTTCCCTGCTTCCTTCAGCCTCAGCCCGCCATGCGCAACCGGCCTGATCTCTCCGGACAAGGCAACCTCTCCAAAGGCGACCGAATCGATCGCCACCGGCCGCTCGCTGAGCGCTGAAATCAACGCAGCGGCAACAGCAAGATCGGCGGCCGGATCTTGCACTCGGTACCCCCCGGCGATGTTCAGATAGACCTCGGAACTCGAAAAGCTGAGGCCACAGCGCGCCTCCAGCACCGCCAGGATCATCGCCAGCCGCCCCGAATCCCAGCCGACCACCGCCCGGCGCGGCGTGGCGCCGCTGGCAAGGCGCACCACCAGCGCCTGAATTTCGACAAGCACCGGGCGCGTCCCTTCCAGCGCCGGGAACACCACCGTCCCGGTCACGCCCTCATCGCGCTGTGTCAGGAATAACGCGCTGGGGTTGGCAACCTCGGTCAGCCCTTCCTCCACCATCGCGAAAACGCCGATCTCATCGGTGCCGCCAAAGCGGTTTTTGATCGCGCGGAGGATGCGATATTGGTGGCTGCGCTCGCCTTCAAAGCTGAGCACGGTATCGACCATATGCTCAAGCACGCGTGGGCCAGCGATGCTGCCGTCCTTGGTTACATGACCAACCAACACCACAGCAGTGCCGCGTTCCTTGGCAAAACGGATTAATTCCTGCGCCGAAGCACGAACCTGGCTGACGGTGCCCGGCGCGCCCTCGATCAAATCCGAATGCATCGTCTGAATTGAATCGATCACCACCAACGCTGGCGGTGATCCTTGCGACAAGGTGGTCAGGATATCGCGGACCGATGTTGCCGCAGCCAGCATGACCGGTGCGGTGCCCAGGCCCAGCCGCCGCGCACGCAACCGCACCTGATCCGCCGCCTCCTCGCCCGACACATAAGCGACCGAATGGCCGGCCAGCGCCAGTTTGGCGGCAGCCTGGAGCAGCAGGGTAGATTTACCGATTCCCGGATCGCCGCCAATCAGCGTCGCGCTCCCCTCAACAAAGCCGCCGCCCAGCGCGCGATCAAGCTCGGCAATCCCGGTCGGCAGCCGATCTGGCAGCGCAATTTCAATATCGAGCCCCACCAACTGGATCGCTCGCCCGCCGCCCTGCAAATTATGCTTGGCGGCAAAGGGCGTGACCGGGCCGGTCGATTCCTCAACCAGCGTGTTCCATTCACTGCAATCCGCGCACTGCCCCGCCCAGCGGTGCGACACCGACCCGCAGGACTGGCAGACATAACGCTTCTGAGGTTTGGCCATCGGCACCGGTTAGCAGCAAGA
>JAIERC010000277.1 GCA_019747165.1 Sphingomonas sp.
GTTCGGGTGGTGTACGGGCGGCGCGCGTCTCCTCCGCGCACGGGGCCAAAGTGGCGATTGCCGAGGAATTCAGGGTTGGCGGCACCTGTGTGATCCGCGGCTGCGTGCCCAAGAAACTGCTCGTCTATGGCGCGCATTTTGCCGAAGACCTGGCCGATGCCCGCCGCTTTGGCTGGGACGTGCCCGACTGCGCCTTCGATTGGCCAAGGTTGCGTGACAATGTGCTGGCCGAGGTTGATCGCCTGAACGCGGCCTATACGACCACGCTGGACAGCCATAATGTCGAGGTCATCCTCGACCGCGCTGAGGTCACTGGCCCGAACGAGGTCCGGCTGGGCAGCGGCAAGACGGTAACGGCTGGCCGGATCCTGATCGCTACCGGCGCGACGCCGCAATTGCTGCACTTCCCCGGCAGCGAACACGCGATCACCTCCAACGAGGTTTTCCACCTGCCCGCCCTGCCCAAACGCGTATTGATCGCGGGTGCGGGCTATATCGCCAATGAGTTCGCCGGCATCTTCCACGAATTCGGCAGCGCGGTGACGGTGGTGAACCGCAGCGATGCCATCCTGCGCGGCTATGACGAGCAGATCCGCGATCGGCTGCTGCAAATCTCGATGGGTAAGGGCATCCAGTTCCGCTTCAACACCGTGTTCAAATCGATCACCAAGAACGATGATGGCAGCATGCTTGTTGAGTTCATGACCGGCGAACCGATGACGGTGGATTGCGTGATGTTTGCCACCGGTCGGGTGCCCCATATCGCGGGGCTGGGGCTGGAAGCCGCCGGCGTGCTGATTGAAAATGGCGCGGTCAAAGTCGATGACGATAACCAGACCAACATCCCCAGCATCTATGCGGTCGGCGATGTGACAAACCGGGTGCAGCTGACCCCGGTGGCGATCCGCGAGGGCCAGGCCTTTGCCGACACGGTTTTTGGGGGCAAGCCGACCCGGGTTGATTATGGCTGTATCGCCAGCGCCGTGTTCAGCCATCCGCCAATCGGTGCGGTGGGGCTGACCGAGGGCCAGGCCAAGCAAATATATGGATCGGTGCGAGTCTATACCTCCGATTTCCGACCGATGAAGAATGTGCTGGCGGGTCGCAACGAACGCGCGCTGTACAAGATGGTCTGCGATGCCGCGACCAACCGGGTGGTTGGCCTGCACATGATTGGGCCGGAATCGGGCGAGATCATCCAGTTGGCCGCCGTCGCGTTAAAGGCCGGGCTGACCAAGGATGCGTTCGACCAGACCATCGCCCTGCACCCCACCATGGCCGAAGAATTGGTGCTGATGAAGTAGCGGCAGGGGTGGCGCTGGGGGACGCAAGGGTTGCGCCTTCCTGCCGCAACCCGGTTTTGTGCCGGGGCCCACCGCGCCAGGACGAACGCCAAAGCTCTTGGGCGGCGAGCTGCGGACAGCGGTCGAACCCCATTGCCACTCAATACGAACCATCGCTGATCCAATCCGCAGCCTGCGTGGAAGATCGTCGCGCCCAACAAAGTGTTTGCCCATGGGCATTTAAGGATGTTGTTAACCATCTTCGGCCTACCCTTGGCATATGATCGAACCCGCGACAGATTTGCCTTCCGATTTTGAGAAGAGGCGAACCGATGCCGCATGGAAAGCAATATATAGCTCTCAACTCATCATCGAATTCGGTCTCGACGGTACCATCTTATGGGCGAATGCGACCTTTCTTGACGCAATGGGATATTCGCTGACGGAGATCGTAGGACGACATCATCGAATATTCTGCGAGCCGACATATGCCGCATCGCCAGAATATGCCGCCTTCTGGCGATCAATTGGTGCGGGTAAATCACAGAGCGGGCAATTTCGTCGTGTCGGCAATGCCGGACGCGTCGTCCATCTACAGGCGACATATAATCCGGTCATGAACGACAATGGGTATCCGGAGCGGATACTAAAGATCGCATCCGACGTGACTGCTGCCTATGATAAAGCGCGGCTTTTTCAAGATGAGCTTCAACAGCAACGGGATACTCTGGCGACGACGATGGATGAGTTGGCGGAAATCGTGTCAACGATCAGCGTCATCGCTTCACAGACAAACCTGCTTGCGCTCAACGCCACCATCGAAGCGGCGCGCGCAGGTGATGCCGGTCGCGGATTCGCGGTGGTCGCAAACGAGGTCAAGAAACTTGCTACCGATACCAGCAATGCCACAAAATTAGCGAAAGTGATGATGTCGCGGCAAAACACTGTTTCGTGTTAAAGTTCGCGATGCCCTGCTGACCCTTTAAAAAAGTACCACGGCGACCCAAAACCGGCACAAGGCCAGGTGGACGATGAAGGTTGTGGCTGGCAGGATATCCCCCTCTCGACAATCCCCGTGCGTCGCGGCACCACTCCCCGATGACCAAAAAATACGACGCGCTCATCATTGGTGGCGGGCATAACGGCCTGGTCTGCGCCTTCTACCTCGCGCGCGCAGGGCTGAAGGTCCGCGTGCTCGAGCGGCGCGCCGTCATCGGCGGGGCGTGCGTGACCGAGGAATTCCACCCCGGCTTCCGCAATTCGACCGCGAGTTACACGGTGTCGCTGCTCCGCCCGCAGGTGATTGCCGATATGAAGCTGCACGATCGTGGCTTTCGCATCATCGAGCGCACGATCAGCAATTTTTTCCCCTTTCCCGACACCTATCTGAAGCTCGGTGGCGGCACAGCGCGGACACAAGCCGAGTTTGCGCGGTTTTCGCAAAAGGACGCCGATACCTTCCCTGCTTATGAGGAAGCGCTCGAGCGGGTGGCGGAGGTGCTGCGCGACCTGTCTTTGAAGACCCCGCCCAATGCCGGCGGTGGCATCCCAGCGCTGCTGAGTGCGGCATCGCAGGGGCGCAAGCTCGCCGGCATGAGCGTCGATGCGCAGGCCGATGTGCTCGACATGTTCACCAAGAGCGCGCGCGATTTCCTGGATGGCTGGTATGAGGACGATCATATCAAGACCGCTTTCGCGTTTGATGCGGTCGTCGGCAATTATGCCGGGGTCAGCACGCCGGGGTCCGCCTATGTGCTGCTCCATCATGTGTTCGGCGAAGTGAACGGCAAGAAGGGCGCTTGGGGGCATTCGGTTGGCGGCATGGGCGCAATCACCAAGGCAATGGCCGAGGCGTGCGTCGAACATGGCGTCGAGATTAGCCTGGAAGCGCCGGTTGCGCAGGTCCTGGTCGATGGGGCCAAGGCGGTCGGCGTGCGGCTGGAATCAGGCGAGGAAATCGCCGCCGATATCGTTGCCGCCAATGTCGGCCCGGCGTTGCTCTATCGCCAGTTGATCGCGGGGAGCGACCTGAAGCCCGATTTCAAGCGCCGAATCGATAACTTCAAGACCGGGTCGGGCACCTTCCGGATGAATGTCGCGCTATCCGAGCTACCCGATTTCACCGTGCTGCCGGGCAAGGAAAAGGCAGAACACCACACCGCCGGGATCATCATCGCGCCGGGCATGGACTATATGGACGCGGCCTATGACGACGCGCGCGCCTTTGGCTGGTCGAAGGCACCGATCGTCGAGATGAAATTGCCCTCAACCGTCGATGATTCGCTGGCGCCTGAGGGGCTGCATGTCGCCAGCCTGTTCTGCCAGCAATTCGCGCCCGAGCTGCCGGACGGTCGAAGCTGGGATGACGCGCGCGAGGCCGCCGCCGACCACATCATCGATTGCGTCACGCAACACGCCCCCAATTTCAAGGCCAGCATCATCGCACGGCAAATCCATTCGCCGCTCGATCTCGAGCGCAAATTCGGGCTGATCGGCGGCGATATCTTCCATGGCAAGATGGGCCTCGACCAGCTTTGGGCAGCGCGGCCGGTGCTGGGGCATGGCGATTATCGTAGCCCGATTGCCGGGCTGTATATGTGCGGGTCCGGCACCCACCCCGGCGGCGGCGTGACCGGCGCGCCGGGGCATAATGCCGCGCACGAGATTTTGAAGGACCGGACGCTGCTAGGCCGGCTGTTCCGCAAGCGGGCGGCGGCCTGAGCGAAGCCAATAGAGCGGCAGCGCGGTCAGCATCAAAGCGATGCTGAGCAGCAGCGCCTCCATGCCCGATCCCCACAACACCCAGGCCGAAAACGCCAGCCCGACCGCCGCAA